>NZ_JAECZP010000008.1:0-236647 GCF_019691255.1 Pseudomonas sp. USTB-Z | reverse complement strand
CAGCGGGGTTCGCGCCAGCAAATTCAAGGCATCGGCATCCCACACTTGCGGCCGCGGGGGGGGGGGGGCCCCCCCCCACACCCAAACGCCCCCCCCCCCCCCCCCCCCCCCCCGCCCCCCCCCCCCCCCCCCCCCCCCCACGCCGGTGTCCAACCGTGCGCCTTTCGACGAGCAGAGCTGCCTGCTGGTCGAAGCGTTGCGCCCGGAGGTGGTGAGCTTCCACTTCGGCCTGCCGCAGGCCGAACTGCTGCAGCGGGTAAAGGCCAGCGGTGCCAAGGTACTGTCCAGCGCCACGACCGTGGAAGAAGCGGCCTGGCTGGAGCGCAATGGCTGCGATGCGATCATCGCCATGGGTTATGAAGCCGGTGGCCATCGCGGCATGTTCCTCAGCGATGACATCACCAGCCAGATAGGCACCTTCGCGCTCGTACCGCAGGTGGCCGATGCCGTCGGCGTGCCGGTGATTGCCGCCGGTGGTATCGGCGACCACCGCGGGCTGTTGGCGGCACTGGCCCTAGGTGCCTCGGCAGTGCAGATCGGCACGGCTTACCTGTTCTGCCCCGAGGCCAAGGTGTCGCCAGCGCATCGCCGGGCGCTGGACAGCGCGCCTGCCAGCGACACCGCGCTGACCAACCTGTTCACCGGCCGACCGGCGCGCGGCATCAACAATCGCCTCATGCGCGAGCTGGGGCCGATGAGCGAGCTAGCACCGCGCTTCCCGCTGGCGGGCGGGGCATTGATGCCTTTACGGGCGATCACCGATCCGCAGGGTAAGAGTGATTTCAGCAATCTGTGGTCGGGGCAGGCGTTACGGCTGGGCCGGCACATGCCGGCGGGTGAGCTGACCCGGGAGATTGCCGGTAAGGCACTGGCAGTGATCGGTCACCAGGCATTCTGACAGGCAGGCCTGGCCTCTTCCCGGCCAATGGCTTATCGCTATATAGTCAAGGCTATAACGATAACCTCAAGGAGCTGTCTTCATGCGTATCCGCTCGCCCCAGTTGGCCGTCACTGCCCTGGCCAGCCTGTTCGCCTTCAACACTGCCTGGGCCGACGAAGTCCAGGTCGCGGTCGCAGCCAACTTCACAGCCCCTATCCAGGCCATCGCCAAGGACTTCGAAAAAGACACCGGCCACAAACTGGTCGCGGCCTATGGCGCCACCGGGCAGTTCTACGCGCAGATCAAGAACGGTGCACCGTTCGAGGTGTTCCTCGCCGCTGACGACACCACCCCCAAGAAGCTTGAAGCAGAAAAGGAAACCGTACCCGGCTCGCGCTTTACCTACGCCATCGGCACCCTGGCCCTGTGGTCTGCGAAGGAAGGCTACGTAGATGTTAAGGGTGAAGTGCTGAAAAAGAACGAATACAAACACCTGTCCATCGCCAACCCGAAAGCGGCACCTTACGGCCTGGCCGCCACCCAGGTACTGGACAGGCTGACGCTCACCGAAGCCACCAAAGGCAAGATCGTCGAAGGCCAGAGCATCACCCAGGCCTTCCAGTTCGTCTCCACCGGCAACGCCGAACTCGGCTTTGTCGCCCTGTCGCAGATCTACATGGACGGCAAGGTGACCCATGGCTCGGCATGGATCGTGCCGTCCAATCTGCACGACCCGATCCGCCAGGACGCCGTCATCCTCAACAAAGGCAAGGACAATGCGGCCGCCAAGGCACTGGTCGAATACCTCAAAGGCCCGAAAGCCGCAGCGGTGATCAAATCCTATGGTTATGAACGCTGATGCCACTCGATGCCAGTGACCTGGGCGCTATCTGGCTGACCGTAAAACTGGCCAGCCTGACCACCCTGATCCTGCTGGTCATCGGCACCCCGGTCGCCTGGTGGCTCGCGCGCACGCGCTCATGGCTGCGCGGACCGGTGGGTGCGGTGGTGGCACTGCCGCTGGTACTGCCACCGACGGTGATCGGCTTTTACCTGTTGATCGCCCTTGGCCCGCACGGCTGGCTTGGTCAGGCCACCCAGGCGCTAGGCCTGGGCAGTGTGGTGTTCAGCTTCACAGGCCTGGTGATTGGCTCGACGGTGTATTCCATGCCGTTCGTGGTGCAACCCCTGCAGAATGCCTTTGGCGCGATCGGCCAACGGCCCCTGGAAGTCGCCGCCACCCTGCGCGCCAGCCCATGGGACACTTTCGTTCATGTGGTGCTGCCGCTGGCCCGCCCTGGCTTCGTCACTGCCAGCATCCTCGGCTTTGCCCACACGGTGGGCGAGTTTGGCGTCGTGCTGATGATCGGTGGCAACATCCCCGACAAGACTCGCGTGGTTTCGGTACAAATTTTCGATCACGTCGAAGCCATGGAGTATTCGCAAGCCCACTGGCTGGCCGGTGCCATGCTGGTGTTCTCATTCCTGGTGCTGCTCCTGCTGTACGCTGGACGCCGCGGCAAAGCTGGCTGGAGCTGAAATGACCGCATCGATTGTGGCGCGTCTGAAACTGGCACGCGACGACTTTACCCTGGACGTCAACCTGCACCTGCCCGGGCGCGGCATCAGCGCACTGTTCGGCCACTCTGGCTCCGGCAAGACCAGCTGCCTGCGCTGCCTGGCCGGGCTGGAACGGGCCGCCAGCGCCTATATCGAGGTCAACGGCGAAGTCTGGGAAGACAGCACCCATGGCTACTTCCAGGCACCGCACCTGCGCCCGGTGGGCTACGTGTTCCAGGAAGCCAGCCTGTTCCCGCACCTGTCGGTGCGCGGCAACCTGACATTCGGCTGGCGCCGGGTAGCGCCTGCTGAACGCAAGGTCAGTCTCGACCAGGCATGCCAACTGCTGGGTATCGGCCACTTGCTGGACCGCCGCCCGGCAACCCTGTCGGGGGGCGAGGCGCAGCGGGTGGGTATTGCCCGCGCCCTGCTCAGCAGCCCGCGGCTGTTGTTGATGGACGAGCCGCTGGCAGCCCTCGACGGCCCGCGCAAGCGGGAGATACTGCCCTTCCTGGAGCGCCTGCACGACGAACTGGACATCCCTCTGATATATGTCAGCCACGCCCAGGATGAAGTCGCGCGGCTGGCCGACCACCTGGTGTTGCTGGAACAAGGCCGGGCGATCGCCAGCGGCCCGATCGGCGAAACCCTGGCTCGCCTTGACCTGTCGCTGGCCCAGGGCGACGACGCCGGCGTCGTGTTCGAGGGTAAGGTGGTAGGGCACGACCCGCACTACGGCCTGCTGGACCTGCGCCTGCCCGGCAGCAGCGGGCCGCTGCTGCGCATCACCCACGCGGCGCAGGTGATGGGCAGCACCCTGCGCGTCAAGGTGCAGGCCCGGGATGTCAGCCTGGCCCTGGCGGCGGACAGCGCATCAAGCATCCTCAACCGCCTGCCGGTGCGTGTGCGCGAGAGCTGCCCGGCAGCTAACCCGGCGCATGTGCTGGTCAGCCTGGATGCTGGCGGCAATGCCCTGCTTGCACGCATCACCCGCTTCTCGGCAGACCAGCTCGGTTTGCACACGGGGCAGATACTGTTCGCCCAGATCAAGTCGGTGGCCCTTTTGGGTTGAGCATCCTTAGCGCGCGTACTGTCCATTGATCAGTGACCTGATCGAGGCCCGCCGCCCATGCTTGACTGCCCCCTGCCGCGCACCCTGCACTACGTTGACGACAGTCAGCCGGGCCTGACCCGTCGGCGCTGGCGCGACCGTTTCATCTACCTCGATGCCGATGGCCAACGAGTACGCGACAGCGAAACCCTCGCACGCATCGCCGCACTGGTGATCCCCCCGGCCTACACGGATGTGTGGATCTGCGCCGACCCGCAAGGCCACCTGCAAGCCACCGGCCGTGATGCCCGTGGCCGCAAGCAGTACCGCTACCATGCGCAGTGGCGCGAACTGCGCGACCAGCACAAATACGGGCGCATGCTTGCGTTCGCCCAAGCCCTGCCAAAGCTGCGCACACAGCTGGAAGCCCACTTGGCGCGGCCAGGGCTGGACCGGGAAAAGGTCATGGCGCTGGTGGTGAGCCTGCTGGACCACACCCTGATCCGCATTGGCAACCAGCGCTACCTGCGCGATAACCGGTCGTACGGATTGACCACCCTGCGCAATCGCCATGTACAGATCAAAGGCAGCAGCATTCGCTTTCAATTCCGCGGCAAGCGCGGCGTCGAACACAACGTCACCCTCAACGACCGGCGCTTGGCCAACCTGCTCAAACGCTGCATGGAACTGCCTGGGCAGGCACTGTTTCAGTACCTGGATGAAGACGGCCAGCGCCATAGTGTCGGCTCCACCGAGGTCAATCAGTTTTTGCAGCAGTTGACCGGCGCCGACTTCACTGCCAAGGACTATCGCACCTGGGCCGGCAGCAGCCTGGCATTGAACCTGCTGAAGCCCTTGGCCTGGGAGCCGGAGAGTGAAGCCAAACGTCAGGTCGCCGCAATAGTCCGCCAGGTGGCCACGCGCCTGGGCAATACGCCGGCCGTGTGCCGACGCTGCTATATCCACCCGGCAGTCCTGGAGCACTATACCTTGGGGCGCCTTGCCAATTTACCGAAAAACCGAGTGCGCAAAGGCCTGGACCCGGAGGAAGTGGCCTTGCTGTTGTTTCTTCAGGCACTCGAGGAACAGGAGGCCCATTGAGCTTGTCTATTCAGCCCATGATGCGAAGAAATTTCCCATTAGCCGCCAACCCCCCTATTCTTGCCAGCGAGCACCTTGGCCGACAAACCGTTGACGGTTTGCTTTGGCACCTGCAACTGAAGACACGCAACAGAATTTGTCTGTCGGGGAATTACTATCCGCCGAAAGCGTCTTTAATGAGAAGGAAGAGGGACAAGCTCCCGCCGCCACGGCAACTAGCCCAGCGGACTTTTACATCACCAAGGAGAACTACATGCTGATACTCACCCGTAAGGTTGGCGAAAGCATCGTCATCAACGATGACATCAAAGTCACCATTCTGGGCGTCAAAGGGATGCAGGTGAGGATCGGTATCGATGCACCGAAAGATGTTCAGGTCCATCGAGAAGAGATCTTCAAACGTATCCAGGCCGGCAGCCCGGCTCCGGAGAAACACGAAGACTCACACTGAGCGTCACCCGAGGGGCATGGATGCGCTCGACCGTCAGCCTCAGGTGCCTATTAACTGATGCACCGTGGCGATCATCTCATCCATGTCGAACGGTTTGTCGAATATTGCGGCAAACAGGGCCGGGCATCCTTGGCTGGCCTGTGCGCCGCTCATGAGGATGACCGGCAACTCGCTTAACGCCGGGTCCTGGCGTATGGCGCGTGCCAACTCCTCACCGTTGAGTAGCGGCATCATGTAGTCGGTAATCACCAGCTGCACACGTTTTTCCTTCAACGCCTCCAGTGCTTTGCAGCCATTGCTCGCCTTTTCCACCACGAAACCTTCGTCCTCCAGGGCGAACCCGAGGATATCGGCGATCAGGTATTCGTCATCGACAATCAGGATGGTGTTCATCGGCTCGTCCGTCACCCGCTCCCCTGCGGCGTCGGCGTTCCCGAAAGCACACCGCAGGCACCTTCGAATGCCTTGCGCAAGGTGATGCCTTGCGGCCCGATCAGCAGCTCGTGCAAGGCCGGATCATGGTGGCTGTCACGCACCTTGAGGACCGACAGCATGCGCTGCAGTCGCGAGTCCAGTTCGACAAAGCGCATCAGCATAAGGTTGTCGACGATACTCGACAGGTCCGGCGCGGGGGCGCTGATTTCCGCGCCGAAAATGTCGCGCATCTCCCAGGTCAGGACCACGCTGACATCGCGCGCGCGCAACTCACCCGCCAGCGCGCGGAAAAACGCATTCAGCCGCGTCGGGTCAATAGCCAGGCGGCTGAATGCGCCAAGGCTGTCGATCACCACGCGCTTGCTGCCCTGCGCCGCTACACGCTCCAGTAATCGCGCGCCAACCTGGTCCAGCAAGCCTTCGGTGGTCGGCTGCCAGCACAGCTGCAAGCTACCGCCCTGCTCCATCGCGGCAAAATCGTAACCGAGCGAAGCGGCCTTGCTGCGCAGGCGTTCGGGCGTTTCGTAAAAACCGAAATGCAACCCCGGCGCCTGCGGGGTGCTGGCACCCAGAAAGGCCAGGCCCAATGATGTCTTGCCAATCCCCGAAGGCCCCATCAACAGGCTGACTGACCCGGTGGCCAAGCCACCGCCAAGCATTTCATCGAAGGTTGGTACACCGCTGCTGATACGCGCCAAGGTGCCGCTGCCCAATTGGCTGGGGTGGCTGAACAACGCTTCCAGGCGAGGATAGACCTGCATGCCGGACTCATCGATAAGGCATTCGTGACGCCCCGACAACGCACCGCTGCCGCGGGTCTTGCGCAATTGAACATGGCGCACGGCGCGGCTGCCGACCAGTTGCTCGCCCAGTTCGATCACGCCATCGACCATGGTGTGTTCCGGGCTGCCCTCGTCCAGCCGGGCACTCGTCAGCAACAGTACGGTGCAACCGGCGAAGGCCGCATGCCCCTGCAGCTCAGAGACGAACTTCTTGGTGTCCAGCGCGGTTTCCGCACGTACCCGGGCATTGAGCACACCGTCGACGATCAGCAGGCTGGCCTGTTGCCGGGCAATTTCCTGGCGCAGCAAGCGCACCACCGCATCCAGCCCGTCCTGCTCGAGGGTATCAAAGGCGCTGACGAACTGGATCTTGTCACCGACCAGCGCCGGGTCGAAGAAGTCCAGCGTGGACAGGTACTGGAACAAGCGTTCATGCGACTCGCTCAGCAAGGTGGCCACCAGCACCCGACCACCGCCACGCACGTGGCCGCAGGCCAGCTGATTGGCGAGGATGGTCTTACCGGCCCCCGGCGGGCCCTGGATAATGTAGGAGGCGCCAGCTATCAGGCCACCCTTGAGCAACGCGTCGAGCCCGTCGATCCCCGTTACCAGCCGCTTCAGTGCCTGCGCCATGATGTCTACCTGTCGAGTGGGCTATCCGTCTGGTCCTGATACATTGGCAAGTACAGTCGCATGCAAGTTCCCCGGCCAGGCTCGCTGTCGACACAAATGGCACCACCACTTTGCCGGGCGAAGCCATAGACCTGGCTAAGCCCCAGGCCGGTACCCTTGCCGAAAGGCTTGGTGGTGAAAAACGGCTCGAAGATACGCGGCAGTACCTCTGTGGGTATGCCTGCGCCGCTGTCTTCCACCTCGAAGCGCACGAAACTGCCCTTCAGCCCTTCAACTTCGCCGAACAGCTCGACCACATCGACAGTCAGGCTGATGCGGCCATGCCCGTCGATGGCATCACGGGCATTGAACAACAGGTTGAGCAACACCATCTGCAGTTGCCCGGCATCCACCTCGATCAACGGCAGGTCCGGTTGCAGCAACACCTTCAAGTCAATTGAGCTTGGCAATGCATGTTCAAGCAGGCCACGCGTAGCGTTAACCAGCTCTGCCGGGGCAACGCTGGCCACATCGAACTTGCGGTGACGGGCAAAACTGAGCAGTTGTTGGGTCAGTTCGGTGCCACGCTGGCTGGCATCGAGGATGTGCTGCAACATGCGCTGGGTGCGTGCCGGGTCCTGGGTGGCCAGCGCCAGGCGCGCCGAGCTGATGATAATGGTCAACATGTTGTTGAAGTCGTGCGCCAGACCACCGGTCAACTGGCCGAGGGCTTCAAGCTTCTGCGCCTGGAACAGCTGGGCGCGCACTGCGTCGAGCTGCTGCGCCGTCTCGCGGCGGTCAGTGATATCACGTGTCACCTTGGCCAGGCCAATGATCTGGCCATTCTCATCACGGATCACATCCAGTGCCGCCAAGGCCCAGAACTGCGTGCCGTCCTTGCGCACCCGCCAGCCTTCGTCCTGCGCCACACCCTGCTCCAGCGCCTGACGCAGCAGGCACTCGGGGCGGCCCTGCGCACAATCCTGTGGGGTGAAGAACAACGAAAAATGCTTGCCGATCACTTCATCCCTACGGTAACCCTTGATCCGTTGCGCGCCTGCGTTCCAAGACACCACATGGCCGGAAGGGTCGAGCATGTAGATGGCATAATCCACCACCGACTGAACCAGCTGTTCATAACGATGGGCGGGCATGAGGGAAGCGTCGAGGCAGTCGGCTGAAACCATGCAAACTCCACTGGCACAGCAGGAGGGAGAAAATGAACGTAGCCTGGAGTGTCTGCCAGTAGACAGCTGAACGACTACAGGCTGTCAGCGTTCCGGCTCGGCCAGCGCCGGGCTGATGCACCGCGGCATGGCCTCTTTCAGCAATCACAGGCTGAGCCGCATGATCATACCACCGCCGGCAGAGGCCAACACGAGCACCTGCGCGAACAACAGCCGCCAGAATAACCGTGGACGCACCACACCGTCGCCAACTCGGCCCCATGTCATTGCGGAACACGCTTGGATCCAATCATGGGCAACAGTGGCGTAACGACAGCAAGGTGTCAATTGCCCGTTCGATCGCCTCTTCTATCTGTTGATCATAGGTGCTGCAGTTGACTCAACTATAACAATGGGTTATAAAGCGCGCTTGATTGCGAAGCCCTTCTGCTTAGAAGCGAGCTGGTCGTTGCGACCCCTTCAAACGTGCGAGTGTGGTGGAATTGGTATACACAGCAGACTTAAAATCTGTCGGCGTGAGCCTTGCGGGTTCGAGTCCCGCCACTCGCACCAAACTTCGTTGAAAAGGCGCCCCTGCGGCGCCTTTTTGCTGCCTGGCAGCAATGTCTGGCGTAGCTGCTAAAGTGGAGCTTGTCCCCGTCAAATGGAACGCCGCCATGCGCTACTCCCTGTTCGATGGTCAACGCGACATCATTATCCTGATCGCCCGCGTACTGCTGATGGTCCTCTTCGTCTTGTCTGGCTGGGCCAAGCTGACCGGCTTCGATGGCACAGTAGGCTACATGACCTCGCTCGGCGCCCCTGCCCCGATGCTGGCAGCAGGGATTGCCGTCATCATGGAGTTCGTCGTCGCAATCCTGTTGATCCTCGGTTTCTACACGCGGCCGTTGGCCTTTCTTTTTGCGCTGTTCGTACTGGGCACGGCGCTGCTGGGCCACCCGTTCTGGAACATGGTCGACCCCGAGCGCAGCGCCAACATGACTCAGTTTCTGAAAAACCTCAGCATCATGGGCGGCCTGCTGTTGCTGGCGGTAAGCGGGCCCGGGCGGTTCTCGGTGGATGGTCGCTGAGTCAGTCGTCGCAGTCGTCGAACCAGGCTGGGTGATCGCGCTCTTCATCATCGAGGTCATCCAGCGTCTCCTCGTCTTCCTCCACTTCATCCTCGGCACCTTGGGCATCTGCCTCGGGCTCCACGTCGTCGTAGAGAAATTCGTGGTCAAGCAGGTGATCGTGCTCGGGTTCGTGCAGGTCGTCTTCGTCGCGCATGCTGGCTCCTGGGATAATGGCAGGCCTGTATAGGCTGATCAGGATGCTGGGTCAATGCGTTGTCGCTTAATCCTGGGTTAACCGGCCCGGCGCAACCTGCAGGCTCTCCCTTCAAACGTCTTTCGCCCGCCTTTATGGCGGGCTTTTTTATGGCCCTGCGCACTTCGGTGCAGATGATGACAGCCCCATGACCTGATCTTCACGAAATGCCGACATCCGGGTGGGCACACTGACCCTGCTCCGTACGTTCTTGCAGCCCGCCGCATCATTGCCGCGGGCTTTTCTTTTTTCCGCAAATGCCAGTCAGGCATCCGTCGGTATTTTGCGCAAACGTCCACCATGACCATGATCTGAAGCAGTTTTGCCTGGCCAGGCGAGGTCTATGCTGTCCCAGCGATAACCCAAGCTCATATCGGATAGACACGGAGGCTCTCATGAAAGCTGCTGTCGTTGCACCAGGCCGTCACGTGGACGTGGTAGAGAAAACCCTGCGCCCTCTCGAATACGGCGAAGCGCTGCTGAAGATGCAGTGCTGCGGTGTGTGCCACACCGACCTGCACGTGAAAAATGGCGACTTTGGTGACAAGACCGGTGTAGTACTGGGCCACGAAGGTATTGGCGTGGTTCAGGAAGTTGGCCCGGGCGTCACCTCGCTCAAGCCAGGCGACCGTGCCAGCGTCGCCTGGTTCTACCAGGGTTGCGGACATTGCGAATACTGCAACAGCGGCAACGAGACCCTGTGCCGCGACGTGAAGAATTCCGGTTACACCGTGGACGGCGGCATGGCCGAGGCCTGCATCGTCAAGGCCGACTACTCGGTTAAAGTGCCCGACGGCCTCGACTCCGCTGCCGCCAGCAGCATCACCTGCGCCGGCGTCACGACCTACAAGGCAGTTAAGATCTCCAACGTCCGCCCCGGCCAATGGGTCGCGATCTACGGCCTCGGCGGCCTGGGCAACCTGGCCCTGCAATATGCCAAGAATGTGTTCAACGCCAAAGTCATCGCCATCGACGTCAACGAAGAGCAACTGCGCTTCGCCAGCGAGATGGGCGCGGACCTGGTGGTCAACCCGCTCAACGAAGATGCCGCGAAGGTCATCCAGGCTAAAACCGGCGGTGCACATGCTGCCGTCGTTACTGCTGTGGCCAAAGGCGCGTTCAACTCGGCTGTCGATGCCTTGCGCGCTGGCGGGCGACTGGTGGCCGTCGGGCTTCCGTCGGAGTCCATGGACCTGAATATTCCCCGCCTGGTGCTTGATGGGATCGAAGTGGTGGGCTCGCTGGTAGGTACACGCCAGGACCTGCAGGAAGCCTTCCAGTTTGCCGCTGAAGGCAAAGTGGTGCCCAAGGTAACGCTGCGACCGATCGAGGATATCAACCAGATCTTTGACGAGATGCTTGAGGGCAAGATCAAAGGCCGGATGGTGATACAGTTCGAAGGCTGACAGTCCGAGCCAGGTCATGTGGAACCACAGCAAAGCCCGTAGATGACCCTCTACGGGCTTTTTGCCTTCTCAATTGTCAAAGGAACAGACCATGACCGTAGACTGGCACGCCGGGCCGATCACCCGTACGACTCCATTGGACAAGCATTACCGCAACACGCAGAAGGTTCGTCAGTTTCTGCTCAGCGAGTGCGGCGCGGCATTCAAGTTCGACCGAGGATTCATGCTTTGGATCAAGAGTGGTACCCCATCAACCATGGGTGACGTCGCGGACGAATGGCTACGGAGGTGTGGTTGACGCTCTGTATCTGACGGCTGCAGGCAGGCCTTGGCTGCAGCCGTTGCTTTCAGCATCTTGTCCAACGATTCAACCATGCTGGAATAATCCATTTCCTGACTCCCTCGATGGTGGAATTGGCTTGAGTTCAACCCTAGACTGCGAACATTTCAATATTTGAAGAGGAAACCTGGAATTATCACTCATCCTTCATGCTGAAGACCGGCGCCCGCGAGGTGTGGTTCAAGAAAAGTGCTCAACCTGCAAGGGCGAGCCTGTGCATATGAGGAGATCGGTATGTCCATTCGAAGCTTGGCGAAGCACCTGCCGCCAGACCCTTCGCGGGAAGGCTGGGTCATCGGATGGGGGGTCCTGAGAGACCGACATCCATGGCATTTTGTCGACGTTTATGCCGACCAGAAAACGGCCATGGCAGAGGCGCAGCGCAGAGGAGACGGCTACGTGGTGGAATTCGGCTCGCACCGCTTGGGGACGCATGAATTTATCTGCGGTGTCACCTTACCTGAAGGCTGACGCTCGATCGAAAAGGGTCATGGACAGGACTTCAAGGCATTATCTGCCCGTTGGCAATAGCACTGGCTTCAAGCTTGGCGCGCTCCGCGTCCAGAAAAACATAAGCGGCCTGTAGCGTGGTGATCTTCGTTTGAATCTCGGCCATCTTGGCGGCGACCAAGACGGCGCCTTGCGCGCAATCGATCGTGTTTCCCCGCCTGGCCACAAGAATGTCCCTAATCTCAGCAAGTGAAAAGCCCCCGCCCTGGGCGCTCTGTATGAAGGCCAAGTCAGCTACGGTCTGTTCACTGTAACTGCGATAGTTGTTGGCTTGTCGGTGTGGCTCGATAAGCCCGAGCTGTTCGTAATAGCGCAATGCATGGCGGCTGAGCCCACTCCGGCGCTCCAACTCTCCAATATTCACGTTAAAAACCCTTGACTGTAGAGCAGGCTCTACACCTTAGCCTGCGCCCATTATCCAAACAAGGGTTCAAACATGAGTGTGGAATGCTTTGTCACCGGCGGCAGCGGCTTTGTGGGGCAACATTTGCTGGCCGCTCTTACTGCGCAAGGGCACAAGACCTGGGTGCTGATGCGCAGCCCCGGTAACATCGAACGCCTCAAGGAGCAGGTAGGCCAACTGGGGGGTAACCCGGAGTATCTCCATGCCGTTGAAGGAGATATCAGCCAGGAGGGGCTTGGCCTCAGCGAAGCAGACGAAGAACGCGTCACTTCGGCCGCTGTATTTTTCCATCTCGCGGCGGCATTTTCCTGGGGGCTGACACCGGAGCGCGCCCGCACAGTCAATGTCCAAGGTGCTCTGAGCGTGGCCAGGCTTGCGGCCAGCCAGCGCATCCGATTGCTCATGGTAGGCGGCTTCATGCTGCAAAACCTCAACCACCTTGCCCGTATCGGGGTTGATATTCAGTGCCCTGAAAACACAAACTGGCCCGCGGTCTACGCCCGTGTAGGCGGCTACGAAGGCAGCAAACTCGAGTCCCATTTTGCAGTCATCCGCTATATGCAAGACGCAGATGCGGATTACACGATTGTTCACCCTGCTACGGTGTGCGGCCACAGCGAGAACGGGCATATCCTGGACGGACAACCGCTTGCCGAACTCATTCGTAATCTGGCACAAGGCCGGTTCAAAGCTGTTCCCGGTTCCGCCAGTCACTGGTTGCCATTGGTCAGCGTCGATTATCTGGTGAACATGATAACTTGCGTGGCGTTCGACCCCGCCATGGCCAACCGGCAAGTGCTGGCGCTGTATGAGCGAACACCAAACTTGCAGGGAATGCTTGTGCAGATCGCAGACACGCTAAAGGTCAAGGCACCCCGCCGCCATATACCCATAGGGTTGCTCAGGTCGATATTGACAATTCCGGGACTGGCGACCCGCCTGGCGATCAGCGCCGAGTCATTGAACTTTATTCAGACACAGCGCTTCGACATGGGAAACAGCAGGCAATTGGAGCGCAAGTACGCGTTTACCCATCCCGACATGACGCAGGCTTTGGAAAACACGGTGCGCTATGTCAACGGCTCCTTGATGAAAAAATCCAAAAGTGAGGGCGCAGGCCAGCGAGGATGACGGGCCAGGCTGATGATGCCCACTCTGTCGGATAGCTGGAAGTGTGGCGACGCAGGGATTTCATGCACTGCCTCTTCGCTGATGACAGTGAGTCGCCGCTCGACCTCCGGCGCTGCGCGCCTGGCCGCTATTTCGAGGCAGCCATAAAGCCCGCAACAGGCGCACCTTCAGCGGCGACACGTCGGGCCCGGCCAACGCCCCACGCCAGCGCCCTGGTCATCGACTCGCCAGGGCGAGAATCGAAGGCCTCTTCAAGGATAGCCATGCCACCAGGGGCGTACACCCCGATGAACATCTGCGTTTTGCCTGTCCGCGACAGTCGCGTCTGAACATCAATGTATGTCCCATCGTCGAGTGTCTCGTCGTGAGTTCGGTGATGAAGCGTCGGGTCAGCCCAGGCCCAGAAAACATCACCGCGTATTCTCATGAGACGCTCCTACGACTTTAGTTGTAGTCAGGTGGTTTATTGCCACCATAGCGAACGTGCAGTTTTACGCAAATTCGTCTGACTCATCTGTGAGCTGAATCGGACAATCGGCTATTCAGCAGCCCCGCCAAAGACTCAACGCTTGTCGTGAAGCTCCGGGGGCCATGCGCTAAAGAACCACATAATTCCTGGCACCAATACATAGATCCAGTGCTGGCCAGGGTAGATGAAGATGCCGACAGCCCAGATGGCGAGTAAGGTTCCGCCCGCTCGCCTACGCCGCCTCGGCGTGAACCATTCCTGAAACGCCTTGTGCCTCTCCCGCAGTTTCATTACCACCCTCCCTGTTTGGTAAGCGGCGAAGCATATCACCTCTAGTTCAACGATAACGCGTCCCCGGCAAGGGCGGCGCCTGCACGCAAGAACCACGACATGACCCAACAACAGCACGACGAGCGCAAGCCGGAGCGGGTCATCCGCCAACATCTACGGGCTCAAGCAGCTGCGCTCAGTGTTCGACTAGACATCAATGGCCCCCAGCACGCCGGCCCTGATCGCGCAGTACCGCGACTCAAGGTTGGCTATGAGATTTCGGAACTCCATGCCAAAAGTTACCGAACTCGTGGCGTTTTTGGACCCATACAGAAAACCCCGCAGACGTTAATCTGCGGGGCGTTCGAATGGTGGAGGCCGAGGTCGGAATCGAACCGTCTGGCGATGGCAGTTAGAAACACCAGTCCTCGGCGTGTACGACACGACAGAATGGTCCCGCGAGGGTCGCATTGTGATGAGCGACAATCTCTTCGGCCTTCAGGGCAGGGGTGTCGGTGCAGGTATGGCCATCGGCGATCAGCACTGCATCGAATCCAAGATCTCGTGCGGCGCGGCAGGTGCTATCGACACAGTATTGGGTTTTCATTCCGGTAATGACCACACCCTGAGTTCCACAATCCCGTAACCGATCGGCCAAGGCGGTCTTGTAGAACGCGTTAGGTCGGCTTTTATCGAAAATCACTTCGTCGCCTTGTAACACCAGCTCCTGCACCAGTTGCGTCAACGGGCTTCCAGGCTCGATTGGCGACCCAGGTGGACCAATATGGCGGGCGAGAAAAATGGGTGCTCCTGCACTTCGGGCTTTACTCAATAAATTATTCAATGTGTCTAGCAGCGCTTCGCCAGCCCATGGCTTATCCGGGCCATAAAACAATCCAGCCTGCATATCAAGAATCAACAGTGCATACATAATGCTTTCCCTTGCATATTGGCCAGCGACACAAGGGCAAAAGAAAAGGCCCTTTCCATCACTGGCGGGCCTTTGAAGTTCGTGCGTTATTGGCTCACGAAACCCCTCACGACCAGCCTCTGGCGGTCGTGACGGTCGTGGTCAAGGCAATTCGTAGTTGACTCATAGAGCTGACAGTAGCTGCACTTTACCGGGTTGGCAAGTGAGCGCTGTGAGGGTGAAGGCTGATTGAAGTATCGAGCATTGAGGTCCGCTTGTGGCCGATAGCTGCCCTTCGTGAAGGGCAGCTATCGGCCACAAGCGGACTGAGGAGCGGTAAATAAATCTTCCCCTTTTCGCGGCCCCTTTTCGTTGGTTTTGCGAAGCGAACCCAAAAGAAAGAATGCGGTGAGTCAGGCACTCTTCGACTGCTGGTTTTGGGGCTGCTTCGCAACCCAACGCGGGACAAGCCCGCTCGCCACAGGTTACTTGTTGCCTGTTCTACCTAAATACCTTGAAAGGGCTGCATCTAACTCGCAGCCAAAAAGCTAGGACAAATCAGCGACAGGGCTGACGCTACTGTCTCGTTCTGCGATGCTCAACACCGCCGGTAGCTGCTGCTCGACAGGTAACTCGGCGGTCTTATCAAGAAGTTCATCCAAGTCGAAAACGGCCATTTCGACATAGCGTTTTATGCACATCCGCTCATAGGAAACGCTGCGAATACCGTCCAGTACCAGCCAGTTCAAGAACAGTGCGCCCATACCCAGCACCACGATCACCGAGCCCTTGCCCCATGTGAACAAAGGCGTGGCTTTAATAATTTCCGTGCACAACGCGATCATCAGCGCGATCAGAGAGGCGAAACTCAGGTTCTGGGATAAAGCAGGCCTGGCGGGTTTTCCGGTCAGGCCAGCATAAGCTGACAACTCGCGTAGTTTCTCAACCGTGTAGCCTTCCTTGCGCAATCCCTCCAGAAAGAAGGCATAACAAAGGGTGTTTTCCCTTTCTAGGCTCGGCTGGTGGTCAATCGCGTGATCTGCAAACTGCTGCGGGTAAACCATGCGCAATGCTTTAAGGCGCGTGACATAGAGCAGAAGAGCCCAAGGAGCCAGTGCCATGTAGGTGTAAGGAATCAGCGTAGGGTTCTTGATGCCGAACATTGCGAACACAAAAAGCAATGCGGTTGACCCTATCGCTGACCACATTGGCCATAACTTGCGAGCATTGTGGAGTTTAAATATGTGTTTATTGGGTTGTTTGCGACTGATTTTATAAAGGGCCTCGAGTTGAGCCCATTCCTTGAGTTTCATTATCCATCCTTATTTTCAAAGTCGTGATAACCGAGCGATACAACGTTGCCCGCAATTGCCACTGCTGACAACCCACAGCCAAAAAAGACGATCGAAAGGCGACAGATTTATTTTTCTATCACTATCCGATTTTGGCCGATATCCGCCCTTCGCGAACGGCCGCAATGGGTCGATAGCTGTCACTGGCTACCCTGGGCTTTCTCCCCATAGCCGTTGTTCACACAAGGAGGCTCAAGCGACCTCCTCATGCTCGATCAGCGCCCACAGCCTAGCTGCCTAGGTGAACTACAGCATGTCTGCCAGCTGGTCTTCGTCAACGTCGCTGCGTCGGTGCGCGGAAAACGCTAGCTCAACGAGCACCGCGGCCCTGCCATCGGGATCGGTCAACAAGGCCGGCTGGTCATTCAGCTCGGCCAGCCAGGCGGACGGCAGGCTTAACATTTGACCGTCCATAGCTGGTCGATCCGTGTCGTATAGGATTGGCTCATCATCTCCCTCCTCATACCCCAGTCCGGTATCGCCGGCACGCTGGCGGCCCGCACTGTCCCCCTCCCCCAGCGCTCGTTGATGCCATCCATCAAGCGTACCGACCGAGGCAACCAATGCCGCCGGCAGCCAGGCGGACAAGGTGGTCCCTGCCGCTGCAACCTGTGCAGTAGTAGTTGTTGCGGTAGCCGCGAGGGAGGCGCCAGTGACGACGCCAATCCCGGTAACCTCGGCCGCGGTCTTGACGCCCTCGGACGCTACCTTGGCACTCGTGGTGGTGGCGATCCCGGCCAGTTCCAGGGCGGTGTTTATGCCGTACCGGGTACCCACCTGGATGAGCGAGCTCAGAACGTCCGTGACAATAGATCGCCCCAGACTGGCCATGGAGTCTTCGAGGCTTTTCCCTTGGACGATTGCTTCCGCCGTGTTGTCGCCAATCCCTTGGGTCACCGACTCCATGGTGTTGTAGATCATGTCGGAGGTCTGATCGCTCTGCCTCCGCCGCATTCAACGCCGCGATGGTGCGCGCTCAGGCCGAGATCGGACCGGTGTTCCGCGACAAGTACAACAGCCAGACCAACAGCTCTTATGCTGCCCTTGAGTCGATCGACAAGAAGATCGCCCCAACCTACACGCTGCACGGTTTTTCCCTCTCGTTCGGTACCGATGACAGTCCGCTGGCCGGGCACATCCGCACCGTCTGCGACTGCATGCACGAGGCCGGGCACACCAAGCGCTACTACGTCGACCTGCCAATCGACTCGACCGGCATCAAGGGCAGCGTCAACAAGACCGGCGTGCACGCCAATGGCTCTACCTACAGCTATGCCCGGCGCTACCTGACGATGATGATCTTCAACGTCGTGCTGACGAACGAAGACAACGACGGGAACGGCGGCGGTGAGCAACCCCAAAGCCTTGGGGAGCTTATGAATGAGTGGATCCCGAAGGCCTACGCCGCTGACTCCAAAGACTCGCTCACAGCGGTATGGCAGGCGGGCGTCAAGTTCGCCCAGGACCTAAAGGCCACCGACAAGAAAACGGCCGACGAGCTCTACGAGGCATTGAAGGTAGCGGTTAGCGCTCGCGGCTCTCAGCTCAGCGCAGCACCACAAGTGGGAGCAAGCCAATGATCATCGTCAATTGTACTCAGGGCTCGCCAGAGTGGCTGCAGGCCCGCGCTGGAGTGATCACCGCCAGTATGTTTAGCACCGCACGCTCACGGGTGAACGGACTGAACGCCCAGCAGAAGAAATACGTTGACGCCATGCTTGCGGGCCTTGGCGAATCCAAGGCTATGGAGCTGGCAGGCTACAAGGCCGGTCCAAAGGCCGAGGTCGTGCAGCGCGCCCTAGATGGCGAAACGGTCGGCGAGCCATCGAATGCCGCCCTCACCTACGCCTTCGAGCTGGCCGTCGAACGCATAGGCGGCGCCCCGCTCGATGGAGGGTTCGAGACCTGGCAGATGCGCCGCGGCCATGAACTGGAGCCGGAGGCGCGCATGGAGCATGAAATCCAGACTGGCCTTATCGTCACGCAGGTCGGCCTGGTTAAAACAGACGACGGCTCGTTCGGCGCCAGCGCGGACGGCTTCATCGGCGAAGACGGCGGAAGCGAATACAAGTGCTTCCTGGCCCCGGACAAGCTCCGCGCGTTCCACATCGACAACGATGCCAGCGACGTCATCGACCAGGTGCAAGGCTGCATGTGGATCACTGGCCGGAAATGGTGGCACATCGGGATGTACTGCCCCCTCCTCAAGCCCGTAGGCCGCCAGCTCTGGTGGCGTGAGTTCAAGCGCGATGACGACTATATCGAACAGCTTGAGCAGGACCTGTGGGAATTCAAGCTGCTCGTGGACGGCTACGAAAAGCAGCTGAGGAGCCAGGCAGCATGAACCCATCAATCGACCTGGAGGCCGCCAAAGCGGCCTTCTTTGCCTCTGGTGGCCAGCTCGTTGTCCTTGAAGGCTTCACCCATCGACCGCTGCCGCCGCGCAAGCATCCCGATACGCAGCCAAAGCCAGCCGCTAAGGCGAGGCCCAAGAAACCTAACCCAGCCCCGCGAAAGGAGAAGGTGAAGGCCCGAGTTGCAACGGTGGCCGAGATGGCGAAGATCATGACCTGCCAGCAGGTTCACGAGGCCACCGGCATTTCCAAACAGGCCCTATTCCGGGCCGCCCGCGAAGGCAACTTTGTTTTCCGACGAGCCGAGCGGAAGAAGTCAGCCAACAGCAAGCGGGATGCCCAGCGCCAGATCCAGCGGAACCTGAAGCGGATCGAGGAGCTGAAAGTGGTCCAGAAAATATGCGCCCTGCGCGATACCGGCCTGCACCGCGCCCAGGTGGCCGAGCAGCTCGACCTGAATTACGGAACGCTGGTGAAGATCATTGAGCGCAACAGTATCGACTTCCCGCGGGTACGCATCAGGAAATGAAAAGACTCAACAGCCTGGTCCGCCAGCGCCGGCGGCAAGAACAGTTCCACCTGCCGCCCAGCGGCCTCACGGAGCACAGACATGCAGCAAGCACCCTCTGGAGTGGTAACCCTGCCGGCCTGGATGAATCGGCCGATCAAGAAGCTGTACATCACCCGCAGCGGCGGCCAGTACCGGCCTGATGATGTGGCCCTGGCCTTCGCGCTGAGCCTGCGCATGCACGACAGCGCCGATCACCTGCGCAGGCTGGCACGGCGCCTGGTCGACAAAGTCTGCCTGGAGCACCAGCCGAACATGAAGCGCCTGGCTCGTGAGGCTGACGACGCCAAGGTGTTCGACGCCGCGCTCAAGATCATCAATCGGGTCTGCGACCTGCTCGACATCGGGCCGGGCGCCACCTTCGTGCGCAATGGAGGCGATGATGGCTCTGACGCAGCAGCAGCGTGACGAGAAGCGCAGGGCCAAGGCCGAGCGCCTGCAGGAAGAAGACCTGCGCTTGAAGGCTCGACCAGGGACTAAACAGGCCCTGCTGGAACTGATGGAATGGGCCGGGATCGAGGAACAAGGCGAGGCGATGACGCTGATGATTCATCACGTCGAGGCGCTCGGGCATCACGCCTTGTTCAGGATTGCGCGCCACGAAATCGAAGCTCACCGTTTTGTGGCGCGTACTGAGCCGCTGCGGCTATCAGCAAGGAAGCGGACTGGCCAGCACCTGCGGGCGATCTGCGGCTGGGCTGACGCCACATACAGCCAAATGATTGAGGCGCTGATCCACGGCATCCACGCACTGGGCAGGGTGCACGCGGCGAAGTTTCTAACCCCGCCGCGGCACGAGATCAGCATCTCGCCGCGCCTGGCCCTGGCCTTCGACCGGAAGAGCATGCTGATGATTCAGCAGGATCCTGGCGACGAAGTTATCAGTCCAATCGCAGTCACTCGCTGATATCAATTATCCTCATCGACATCGAGCGAATCCCCTTCATCGTCGGTCAATCCGAATTCATCTTCTGCTGCGATCTTTGCCTCTGATTCAGTGTCAGCAAAAACCGTCCCGAGCTTTTTCCCATGAAGATACACGCGCCATTTCTTCATTACTGATCCTTATCCCGATCCCATGCCGGTCACCCGTAATACCCCATCCCAAACCAAATTGCCACCATGGCAAAGGGTCAGTTTGGCGAGTTGTTTTGGGAGTGGAACGGCGCAAAGGTCATGCCGAAAAACCAACCTCCGATCATTGCCAGCCATATCGACTTGTACCCGTCGACGTTGTAGGCAAGCCAGTAGTTGGCCGCAGTGATAACAACGAACACTGAGAAAAACTGCTTGCGGGAATATCTGCTCAGGTAGCGGGTTGCTGCGGCCTCTAGGTCTTTGAGCTTCTTCACTGCGATTCATCCTTGAAAAGACCCTGCAATCCTACCCTATCGCCCCATTTTGACACCATGCCGCATCCGGCCACGGAGGGCGGCGTATGCATGGAGAAAGCCATGAGCAACTACAACTGCGACTACGTCCGACGCCATTACGGCGTACCAGCTGAGATAGGCCGGCGCGTCATCGCCAACGGCGAGCCTGGCGTGATCATGGCCGACCGCGGTCAGTACATCGGCGTAATCCTCGACAGCGACCCGAAGAAGCGCATCCGTAACTACCACCCCACCTGGGAGATGCAGTACGGCGAGATGGCCTAGAAGCTTCCGCTGAAGCGCTACCAGGTTCTGGTCAGTGGCTGGGATTGGTGGGACATCACCAATCGCACCATCGTCGATGTGTTCGCCTGCACGCCATCGCAGGCCAAGTACAAAGCCTACGAGCGGTGCGAGTACCACGATATCGAATGCATGTTCGGCTTCAAGGTGCGCCGAGCCTGACCATCCGGCGCTGCCCGCCAGCGACTAATCTGCTCCGGCATTGGCCTATCTGATCTCAGTTCCGTTTATCGTCATCCGTTGGAGGGCTGTACATCCCCCTATCCTCGCTGAGTCGGTGAAAAGGCGACCGCTTCAGCCGAGGGATTGCGAAATGGTAAACAATCAACAGCGTTGCCCATCCAGCAAGGCAGAAAATCGAACGCTCGCTTGTGCTCAATGACAGGTCGAAAGAGATTGCCACTATCGCAAACATGATGCTGACGAAGAAGAATCCAGTCGACAGGGCATTGACGAGGAAATTAAGCCTGTGCCAACGATCTGGGATCAGTTCGAGGGGGCCTGTGGCGATCAGAGCAATTCCAAACGGCACGGAATAGCTGATCAACGACGCAGATGGCTTTCCCAACCAAAGAAACGCTATCCAAATCGCGAGCCCTATGAATGATGCCGTTCGGGTCTTCATCGCGGCAGCTCCTGATCTTGGCGATCTTCCTCGATCTCGCAACCCCATTACCACCATCCTTGTTTGGTGAGCGGCGAAGCATATCACTCGGCGCTGCCCGCCAGCGCCTTCCCTATTCAACGATAACGCCTCCCCGGCGAGGGCGGCGCATGCAATGGTGATTGCCATGAGTAACTACAACTGCGACTACGTTCGCCGTACCTACGATGTGCCGGCCGAGGTCGGGCGCCGCGTGATCAGCAACTTAGATTCCCATATGATCTGGTCTGCCGAGGACAGCACATCGACATCGCTCTCTCGATAGCAAACTAGAGCAACGTATTTACAGTATAAGGCTTTTATTTCTCACCATTTCAAATTTTGAAAATGCAGGACGAACTTTAAAGATGGAAACTTCAGCGAGCTCTTCGCCTAGCACGTCACGCACTTCTGCGCTAGACGCATCGGACTCACATCCGATAATTACTTGACGAAGTTTTACAGCACCTCCAAACTTAGAAAAATACAAATCACCTTCTTTATCACAAAAACCAAGCCTCTTCACAAGACGCTCTTCTTTCTCATAGCTCCAGCTTCTGTGCTTTGTAGTCAAGAGGCCTAGCAACCATTCAAATCCTTTTTCTTGGCTTAACAGATCGTTACCATCAAACTTCTTGCGCCCTCCCGTATAACTCACCTCATGGAGAGCTGATTTATCGATATCAAAACCCAGACAGATTCCTTTGTGCCTATCACCATAATGCGCCCATTGGACCGGGCTTCTAAAGGACCTGCTAAAACATATGAACCCATATTCGCTCGCAAATGAAGCTTTCAGTCTTCCTATGTGAAGCCTTAATTGCTTATCTTTCAAGTCATAGGCCAACAGTTCAAAAGGATCGTTTAACTCCATCACCCTGGCAATTTTAATTCGACGATTTTTTATATTTTTCAGACCATATTCTTTATTGCAAAAATGATACACCCGAACAACATCACTCTCATCCATTAATCAAACCCTTAAACGAAATTCTACAACTATACCCATCAGGATCCATCATGCCCACAGCAATCGACCTATTCGCCGGCCTCGGCGGATGGAGCACCGGCGCGCGCGCCGCAGGCGTCCAGGTTCTCTGGGCAGCAAACCACTGGCCGGTAGCCGTTGAATGGCACAGCGCCAACCACCCCGACACGCTTCACGTCTGCCAAGACCTGCACCAGGCGCGCTGGGAGCAGGTGCCGGCTCACGACATCCTTCTTGCCTCACCCTGCTGCCAGGGCCATGCGAAGGCCCGAGGCAAGAAGTCGGGCAACCCCGAGCATGACGCGTCGCGCTCCACTGCCTGGGCACCGGTATCGGCACTGGAGTTTCACCGGCCACAAGCGGCAGTGATCGAGAACGTGCCTGAGTTCACCGACTGGGTGCTCTACCCGGCCTGGCTGCAAGCGGTGCAGGCGCTGGGATATCAGGCAGCGCCACACATCGTCGACTGCGCCGACCTAGGAGTACCGCAGCACCGGGTGCGCCTGTTCATGGTCCTGACCCGCAGCAAGGCGCCGCTGATGCTGCAACTGCCCAAAGAACGGCATGTGCCAGCCGCCAGCTTCCTCGACTTCGCCTCCGGGCGCTGGTCGCAGATCGAAAAGCCAGGCCGGGCCCAGGCCACGCTTGACCGGGTACGCAACGGCCGCCAGCGCTTCGGCGACCGGTTCATCATGCCCTACTACGGCAAAGGCTCCGGCACCACCGGCCGGGACATCAACCGACCGATCGGCACCATCACCACCCTGGATCGCTGGGCCTTGGTCGACGGCGACCGCATGCGGATGCTCAGCGCCAGCGAGGCCCTGGCCGCTATGTCGTTCCCAGCTAACACCCTGCGCCCGGACAGCCACCGATTGACCATGCACATGGCCGGCAACGCGGTGCCGCCTCTGGCGGGGCAGCGAGTTATCGAAGCGCTCATGGCAGCGGCCTGAAGTCGTTAAACAGCCGCACCAGCTCGTGAGCGAGCTGCGCAATAAGCAAGAAAATTTTGAGGATCTGGAGGAGGGTCATTGCTGCTCACCAAATAGACGTGGTGAGCCGAAGAATACCGACGCCAGTTTCACCATTTTTCGACTGATATGCAAGGTACCCCCATGCCCACAGAAAACCGATCCAGCAACACAGAGATGGTCAGCGAACTACTGCCGTGCCCCTTTTGTGGCCAGCAGGACTTCCTCATCGAGCGCCTAGACAGCGATGCCTCAGTGGTGATCTGCCAAGGCCTGACCGGACCGCATGAAGCCTGTCTGGCCCGTGGGCCAGTGGGCGTGGCGCAGGATGAAGGCGAGGAGCAGCCAGGCCGCGACAAGGCTGTCGAGCTGTGGAATGCGAGAGCCGAGCAGCACCAGGGCGCGCCGGCTGTATCGATCCCCGAGGGTTACTGCCTCATGCCTAGGCGACTCACTGCCGAGAACGGAGCCAAAGCGCTGCTGCTTGGCGAGTTCAAGCTGGAGGTCACGCGCGAGTGCCCCGAATGCCTGGAACTGGACGAGCCTGTAGTTGGCTGCGAGATCTGCGACGGTGAGGGCGAATACGCGCAGCGCTACACCATCCCATGGGAACAGATCAAATTCATCTACAGCGAGGCCGTGAAGGGTCTTGCTCTCCAGCCGAACGTCACATGCAAGCCATCATGACATTCGGAGTACAAAAGTACTCCACCCAGCTGTAACCCCTCTCCCCTCTATTCACTGCCGCGATATGGCGGCCAAGGAACGACCGTGCCTGTAGAAAAAACTGCTCTCGACTCCATCGATCTGGAAGCCCTGCATATCGCCGCCAAGGCCGCTGCCGAGGATGTGATCCGCTCCCACGGCTGGAAGGGAATGATCGAAGACGCGGACCTGCTGGGAACCGATGAGCGTTACATGGTCCTGGCCGACCCGGCTGTAGCTCTGTCCCTGATCGAAGAGGTACGCAACTTGCGCCAAATGCTGCAGCAGCCCCGCGTGCCGGACGGCTTCGCTTTGGTGCCGCAAAGCATGTTGCTCAGCAAGGACGTCATCGGCGTCATCAATTTCCACTGCGGCGACACCGACCAGGAAGAAGGTGGCCAGTTCGGGCAGTACACCGATGGCCGGCTGTGGGTCGGCTACGTGCTGGACGACGATGGGAACAAAGTCCACGGGCTGCACATCGCGACCGATGAATATCCGGAGGAAGGAAGCACGACGCTGGTTGAGTTTACGGCGGCTCAGCCATGACCCGCCTCGCCCTCTGCCTCCTGCTGCTGGCCACCGGCGCCAGCGCAACCGAGAACGTCATCGACGTGCAGCACGACAGCCAGCGCGGCGTCACCTGCTACCTGCTCAACGGGGTCGGCATCAGCTGCATCCCCGACAGCCAGCTGCAGGCCAGCAACGAGCCCCAGCTCTCCCCGCACGAAACACAACCCGAACCTACACCCGCACTGGCGCCTGGGCGCTGGATTGATGAGAGGTATCAGCTGTGAAGATTGGAAAACTATTCCTCGGGCTGAAATGGTGCTACGGCGGCAAAGATGAGGCCGTTGTCGCCAGCTGGGCACTGAAATGTGGCTACTGGCGCTGGGCGGTCTGGTGGCGCAAGCCAAAGAAGGTGCTGTGCCTTCCGGCCTTCGGACCATCCATGACAGCAGGTACGAGGTACTTCGTTGGTCATGGCCACTTTGGCGCCTGGGCGCGGCTTCCGCTGATCGGCTCGTTTTCCATCTCGACCCAACCGCCCTACCCGGCGCAGGTGCAGCCATGACCGACCTGATCGAAGTGAAGTCCTGCGATCTGCAGGGCGAGGCCCTGGGCTGGGCCGTGGGCAAGGCCGAAGGGCTTGACCTGTACCTGGAACCTCCCGGGTACAACGGCGTGCCATGGCGGGTGTTCGCCCGGTACCGGGGCGAGGCCATCGAGCACATCAAGCGGTTCAACCCGTGGGAGGACTGGGCTCTGGGAGGGCCGCTGATCGAGGAGCACATGGTCAGCCTGCATTGCCCGCAGAGCACCGACGATGTTTGGGCTGGCTGGGTGATCACCGACAAGGGGGAGTTTTGCCAGGCCGGTGACACTGCCCTGCTCGCCACCTGCCGCGCCATAGTCGCTCACAAGCTCGGCGATACCGTCCCGGTGCCCAAGGAGTTGATCATATGCCAGCTTTTATCATGACGAATATGGCGCAACTGAAGGATTTAGACTTGTCACACTAAAAAGCAGGCGGGTACTTCTATCCCTAGAAATCACGACGCTTAGACGACGGCGTTAACGCGCGAATACTTTCAAGCTCCCGCTCCTCCGTGATGCAATGTCTTACAGCCATATTCAGAAGCCCAAACAATGATAAAGCGACATCAGGAGTATCGCCCAGATTAATAGTGCCGGGATGCACTGATTCGTTACCAAAAATTCGAATCGTGTCAAAAGCCTTCAAAACCCTTGGTGGAAGTCCTTTATCTACAAGCTCGCCAATCTGCGTGTGTATATCCCCCTTTTTACCTAGCAACTCATGGCATAGCTTCTGTACGCACAGCCTCAACAAGGCTGCCGATGCTCTTGGTGAGGCGCCAAAGACTTTCCGGGCTTCTTCAAAATCGGATTTAATTACCTCAGGCATATCTGGTTCAGCCAATGGTGCCAAACATACATGCGGATACACTAACTCATCTTTCGGGCTCAACACCCTACCAAGACTAACCATCCGGTCACCATCTCTTTTCCCCTCATCGACCCAAACACCAGAGCGTTTGCAAGCATGACACTCTGACAAACTAACTATGGAGTAGGTATTAGGATCTAAAAGCAAATTACTCCACTTCATTGCCGAAAACGCTCCACAGTGCGGACAATTGAAGCTGGGCGATCTATATTCAGGAGCCACGTTACTTTTTGACATATACATTTCCTTTTTGACGAGCAATCTTAGCCCCGCCTAAAGCAAACATCCAGCCTCAAAAAACCATCTCCATCTTGCCGATGACAACTTGAATCACGATCGGTATCACTACTCATAGCTCAAGCCCGCCGACATGCGCGGGCGAGGAATCCCCATGCCTGAAATTAAGTGCGAGCACGGCCACACGATGCGGATCGGCACCGACAAGTGGGTGGAAACACTGACCTTGGATCAGTTGCGCTACGCCCGCGACCAGATGGCCTTGAAGATCCAGGCGGCCGAGGCCCAGCCGAAACGCTGCGTGTGGCAAGTCTGTCGGGGCGGCCTGGTCGAGGGTAACTACCGCGAAGAGGACTACGAGAAGGCAGCCGACCACCTGGTGCGAATCTTCAAGGAGCACTTCATCGAGGAGGCGAAGGCTTTCGTCGAACGTCACTACGGCACGCTTCGCTTCGAGCGCGAGATTCCGCACCTCTCTGTAGAGCTGGTCAGCCAGTTCGAATATGGCAACGAGTGGTTCCCGGCCAAGGCCTGACCACCAACCTGCCGCCACCGGCGGCGTGGAGACCATCCCATGGAAACCGAGATCCTTTCGGACGAAGAGCTGGTGGCGATCACCGGCTACAAACCCCGGGCGTGGCAGCGCCGCTGGCTCACTGAAAAAGGTTGGCACTTTGTCGAGAGCCGCGGCGGCCGGCCACTAGTAGGCCGCCAATACGCCCGCCAGAAGCTCAGCGGCGTAGTGATCGACACCGTTCCAGTTACTGCAGCCCCGCCACCGGCGCCAGCCTGGACCCCTGATTTTTCCCGAGTGAAGTGAAATGCGCCCACGGAAGACCGAGAATCGCGACCTGCCACCAGGTATGTATCGCCGCAAGAGACAAAAAGCCAACGGCAAGGTGTGGGAGGCGCTGTACTACAGAGACAAGTCAGGCAAGGACATTTTCCTCGGCAATGACTTGGTGAAGGCCAAACTGAAGTGGGCGGAACTGGAGGCCAAGTCGGTACCGAAAGAGCTGACCACAATGAAGGGAATCTTCGACGAGTACTTGCTGAAGATCATCCCGGGCAAGGCCGCCAGAACCCAAAAGGACAACATCTACGAGCTCAAGCAGCTGCGAACCGTGTTCGACTCGGCGCCAATCGATGCCATCACGCCGGCGATGATCGCGCAGTACCGCGATTCGCGGTCGGCCAAGACCAGGGCAAACAGGGAGATCGCCCTGCTCTCCCATGTGTTCAACACAGCAAGGGAATGGGGCCTCACTACCAGGGACAACCCGTGCCTGGGCGTGAGGAAGAACAAGGAAAAGCCGCGCGACTTCTATGCCAACGAGACGGTGTGGCAGGCGGTATATGAGGAAGCTCCACCGGAGCTCAAGGATGCGATGGACCTGGCGTACCTGACTGGCCAGCGACCGTCAGATGTGCTGTCCATGCGAAAGGACGATGTGGAGGGGATCTACCTGATGGTCAGCCAAGGCAAGACCGGCAAGAGATTGAGGATCGTCTTGGAAGTGGACGGGGTGAAGAACAGTCTGGGCCAGCTGCTCGAGCGAATCATGCGCAGGACCAGCGAGCACCTGTCGCCGTTCTTCATCCTCAACGAGCACGGCAAACGCATGAGTTGGCCAATGTTACGCAACCGGTGGGCAGACGCCCGCGAGAGCGCAAGGGTAAAAGCTGAAGTCGAGAAAAAGCCAGACCTCGCCAACCGAATCGCCCAGTTTCAGTTCCGCGATATCCGACCGAAGGCTGCCTCGGAAATCAACGACCTGAGCGATGCGAGCGTGCTGCTGGGGCACTCGAAAGAGGGAATCACCGAGCGCGTTTACCGGCGCGTCGGGGCCATTGCCAAGCCTTCAAAATGAGGAAGTTTTGGGACTGGTTGCAATTTGTTTTGGGACTTCGGCATTTTCTGGCGTACAAAGAAAAGCCCCGCAGACGTTAATCTGCGGGGCTTTCGAATGGTGGAGGCCGAGGTCGGAATCGAACCGGCGTAGACGGATTTGCAATCCGGAGCATAACCACTTTGCTACTCGGCCTCAAAGGTCGGATCTAGCTGCTTGCGCTTTGCTATCTCCTTGAAACGCTGAACCTTTTTCAAAGTTTGCTGCGTTTCGATGGGCGCCATTATGTCTTCATTCTTTTAACCTTGCAACCCCCTGAACGAAAAAAAATTTCAACGGGTTCAAGGTGTTAGCGCAGGCGGCTGAGTTTACTCCACAAGCCCACCACCGCGTTCTCCACGGTACCGCTGGCGGCCATGCCAATCCGCTCCTGCAGGCTCTTGCGTTCGGCATAGTGCAGGTGGAACAGGTTGGCGTTGCGTGCGCGCTCGCTCAGGTACTCGTCACTGGTCTGCAACTCGTCAACCAGCTTGCGATTCAAGGCGGCCACGCCCAGCCAGACTTCGCCAGTGGCCACTTCATCGATGTGCAACTGCGGACGATAGCGGGAAACGAAATCCTTGAACAACTGGTGAGTGATGTCCAGGTCTTCCTGGAACTTCTCCCGGCCCTTCTCGGTGTTTTCGCCAAAGACGGTCAGGGTGCGCTTGTATTCGCCAGCAGTCAGCACTTCGAAGTCGATGTCGTGTTTTTTCAGCAGGCGGTTGACGTTGGGCAACTGCGCCACCACGCCAATAGACCCCAGTACGGCGAATGGGGCACTGACGATCTTCTCGCCGATGCAGGCCATCATGTACCCACCGCTGGCAGCCACCTTGTCGATACACACGGTCAACGGGATGCCCGCCTGGCGAATACGCGCCAGTTGCGACGCAGCCAAGCCGTAACTGTGCACCAGGCCACCGCCGCTTTCCAGGCGCAGTACCACTTCGTCACGCGCGGTGGCGAGCGTCAGCAGCGCAGTGATTTCGTTGCGCAGGCTTTCGGTGGCTGAGGCTTTGATGTCGCCATCGAAGTCCAGTACGAATACCCGGCTCTTGTCCTCGGCCTTGCCCTTCTTCTGCTGTTTTTCCGCCTTGGCCTGCTGCTTGCGCAGGGCCTTGAGCTGGGCCTTGTCGAGCAAGCCGGACTCCAGGCGCTCACGCAGGTCCTTGTAAAAATCGTTCAGCCGGGTGACCTGTAATTGCCCGCCCGATTTGCGCCGACCTTTGCCACGCAGCCCGGCGATCGCCGAAAGCACCACCAATATGGCGATGACCAGGGTGGCGGTTTTGGCGAGAAAGCTTGCGTATTCGGCAAGAAACTCCACGTTGACTCCTTAAATACCTGCGCCACTACGGCGCGTCACTGTTGCAAGCATACCGTTGCGCCTGTGGTGCTGCCAGCCGGTGTAAACGCTGGCAACACCTTTCAAACAACCTTTTCAAACGCTTGTATGTTTTTTCGTTGACAGCCCGTGAGCCGCATCCTAACCTCGCAGCAACCTCCAACAGGCCGGAACCTTTCGTGGGCAATCTCTACCTGATTCGACATGGCCAAGCCTCCTTCGGTGCCGATGACTACGACGTCCTCTCGCCCGTGGGCGTGCGCCAGAGCCAGGCCCTGGGTGAACACCTGGCCCAGTTGGGCGTGCGGCTGGACCGCTGCATGGCTGGCGACCTGCGCCGCCAGCAGGATACCGCACGGCTGGCGCTGCAGGCGCTGCACGCCAACGGCTGCCCGGTGCCGGCGGTTGAGACCGACGCCGCATTCAATGAGTTCGATGCCGACGGTGTGATCCGCGCCCTGTTGCCCGACCTGCTGCCCGAAGAGCCCGATGCCCTGCATGTGCTGCGCAATGCTGCGCAGCACCGCAGCGAGTTTCAGCGTCTGTTCGCGTTGATGGTGCAGCGCTGGCACGATGGCGAGCATGCCGATAATGGCCTGGAAACCTGGCATTCGTTTACATCCCGCGTACAAGGTGGGCTGCAACGCGTGCTGGATACCGCCGGCAGCGGCGATCATGTTGCTATCTTCACCTCGGGTGGCACCATTGCCGCCCTGCTCCACCTGGTTACCGGTATTACCCCCAGCCAGGCGTTCGCGCTGAACTGGCAGATCATCAACACGTCGCTCAGCCAGCTGAAGTTTCGCGGCCGCGACGTGGCACTGGCCTCCTTCAACAGCCAGGCCCATGTGCAGCTGTTGAGGGCGCCGGAGCTTGTCACTTACCGATAAGCCCGGCTTGTTGTGTCCCTGCGGGGACGTGTAAATCACTCTATAAGGAATGCGCCATGACCTCCGTAGCTGATGCCGTCAAAAAGATGCAAGAGAAATTCAACCCATCCGCTGCCGCCGGCCTGGACCTGGTGTTCGGCTTCAACATCACCGACGAAGACAAGCACTACGCGCTGATCGTCAAGGACGGCACCTGCGACCTGCAGGAAGGCGAAAACCCGGATGCCAACTGCACCCTGGTGATGGACGCCGAAACCCTGAAGGGTATCGTCAGCGGCGAAACCGACGGCATGCAGGCCTTCATGGGCGGCAAGCTGCGGGTTGAGGGCGACATGATGCTGTCGATGAAACTCAGCGAGCTGTTCCCGTCCTGAGGGCTGGGAATACCGGATGATCGAAAAACCGAAGCCTGACGGCTTCGGTTTTTTTTGCCCTGCATTCGGTGCAGTGATCCACCAGCAACACCCTCACCTATTTGGCACATGGGACGATTGTTCCAACCCTGGCGGACCATTAGATTACCCAATAGTACTTGCTATCGAGAATAAGGAAGACGCATGACGCTCACCGACCAGTCCACCCAGGTACGCCCCGGCGAAGAACTCGACGCGGCCGTCATCGACCCTTACTTCAAAGCCAATATCCCCGGCCTGCTCGGCCTGCCGAGCATCAGCCAGTTTCCTGGCGGCGCCTCCAACCTCACCTACCTGGTCAGCTACCCGGGCCGCGACTTCGTGCTGCGTCGCCCCCCCTTCGGTCAAAAGGCCAAGTCGGCCCACGACATGGGCCGCGAGTTCCGCATCCTCAACCAGCTCAACAGCGGCTTCCCCTACTGCCCCAAGGCCTACGCACACTGCACCGACACCGGCCTGATCGGCGGTGAGTTCTATGTGATGGAACGGGTCAAGGGCATCATCCTGCGCTCGGACATCCCGGCCGAACTTAACCTGGACGCTGGCCGGACCGAAGCCCTGTGCAAAAGCTTCATCGACCGCTTGGTCGAGCTGCACCAGGTGGACTACACCGCCTGCGGCCTGGCCGACCTGGGCAAGCCGGAGGGCTACGTGCAGCGCCAGATCGAGGGCTGGACCAGCCGTTATGAAAAAGCCCTGACACCGGATGCGCCACGCTGGGAAACGGTAACCGCCTGGCTGCACGAAAAAATGCCCGCCGACCACCCGCGCCCAGGCATCGTGCACAACGACTACCGGTTCGACAACGTCATCCTGGACGCGGACAACCCCATGCGCATCATCGGTGTGCTGGACTGGGAAATGGCCACCCTGGGCGACCCACTCATGGACCTGGGCAACTGCCTGGCCTACTGGATCGAAGCCGGCGACCCGGCGCCAGTGCAGTTGATGCGCCGCCAGCCGAGCAACGCGCCGGGCATGCTCAGCCGTCGCCAGTTCGTCGATTACTACGCCGAGCGCGCCGGCATCCGCCTGGACAACTTCGATTACTACTATTGCTATGGCCTGTTCCGCCTGGCAGGCATCGTTCAGCAGATCTACTACCGCTACTACCATGGCCAGACCCAGGACAAGCGCTTCGCCCAGTTCATTCACATGAACCGCTTGCTGGAACAGATGACCTTGCAGGTCATTTCCAAGTCCAGCCTCTGAGCACAGCCCACGACGACGGATAACAAGGAAAACAGCATGTCCAAGACCCACCTGTTCGACCTCGACGGCAAGATTGCCTTTGTTTCCGGCGCCAGCCGAGGCATCGGCGAGGCCATCGCCCACTTGCTCGCGCAGCAAGGGGCCCATGTGATCGTTTCCAGCCGCAAGCTTGACGGGTGCCAGCAGGTGGCCGACGCCATCATTGCCGCCGGCGGCAAGGCCACGGCTGTGGCCTGCCACATTGGTGAGCTGGAACAGATTCAGCAGGTGTTCGCCGGCATTCGCGAACAGTTCGGGCGACTGGACGTGCTGGTCAACAATGCAGCCACCAACCCGCAATTCTGCAATGTGCTGGACACCGATCCAGGGGCGTTCCAGAAGACCGTGGACGTGAACATCCGTGGTTACTTCTTCATGTCGGTGGAGGCTGGCAAGCTGATGCGCGAGAACGGCGGCGGCAGCATCATCAACGTGGCGTCGATCAACGGTGTTTCGCCCGGGCTGTTCCAAGGCATCTATTCGGTGACCAAGGCGGCGGTCATCAACATGACCAAGGTGTTCGCCAAAGAGTGTGCACCCTTCGGTATTCGCTGCAACGCGCTACTGCCGGGGCTGACCGACACCAAGTTCGCTTCGGCACTGGTGAAGAACGAAGCCATCCTCAACGCCGCCTTGCAACAGATCCCGCTCAAGCGCGTGGCCGACCCCAAGGAAATGGCGGGCGCGGTGCTGTACCTGGCCAGCGATGCCTCCAGCTACACCACCGGCACCACGCTCAATGTCGACGGTGGCTTCCTGTCCTGATCAGGCTTTGACGGCGACCAAGGTGTAACTCAAGGGCAGGCGTGCAGGCTGCTCGCGCAGGCGATATTCGCCGTCTTCACCCTTGACCATCTGCCCCGGCAGCGCCTCCCAGGGGATGCTCTGGTGCTCGACCAGTGCTGTCAGCTGCAGGCCGTGGGCCAGCAAGGCAGTGATCACTTCTCCCAGGCCGTGGTTCCATTCGTGGGTTTCGGTGTGGGTCAGGCGTTGATCGGTTTCGACGTAGGTCTGGTCGGTGTGCCACACCGTCGGCGCTTCGTGCTCGAAATACGGATATTCGAGCTGCAGGCGGTCCTGATGATCTTCGTTGACAGCCATCAGCATCGGGTGCCCGTCGCGCAGGAACAGCCGCCCGCCCGGTTTCAGCAGTGCCGCGACGGTGCGCGCCCACGGCTCGATGCGGGGCAACCAGCAGAGCGCGCCAATACCGGTGTAGACCAGGTCGAACGTACCCGCCGGCAGTACCTTGTCGGCGGCATAGACGTCAGACTCGACATACTGGATGGGCAGCGCGCATCGCTCGGCCAATGCCCGTGCCTCGGCCAGCGAAGCCTTGGAATAATCCAGGCCGCAAACCTTGGCGCCAAGGCGCGCCAGCGACAGGGTGTCGGTGCCGATGTGGCACTGCAAGTGGACCGTATCGAGCCCGTCGATGTCACCGAGCAATGGCAGGTCGAAGCGTACGGTTTCGGACAAGTGCCCGTGTTGCTGGACCAGGCGTTCGACCTCGTAGTCCTTCGAAGCGGCGTGCAACGGGGCACGCTCATCCCAGCTGATGCGGTTGAGTTGCAGTGAACGGTCCATGGTGTCGTCCTTGAGTGGAAGCACCTTATGCTAGCCGTCACCGCGCGCGCTGCGACATCACTGCCTTGAAAAAAATTGTAAAGCCCGCGCGCCTCTGCTGTGGCAACAACTGCCTTGCTCACTGCCCTGAATGCACAGGCCCTTGCAGAAGCGGCGATAGCGCCCGTACAGGCGCCAGCCGTTACAGGCAGGTTGCAGCAGCAGCTCGGCGCTGCAGGGCCACGCCGTCGTTCTGCTTCGCGTAGTAATCCACACGCGTCCCGCCCGATTGCGGGTAAACGTCCACGAACGCTTCGGCCTCACGGGTAAACACGGTGAACCCGCCCTGCTTGCGCGGCTCCAGGTAGCCGCTGGCGTCATCACCGAACACCTTCTCTTCCTGCCAGCTGAACTGGATGCACTGGGCCACCAGCTCTGGCGCCTTGTGCGAGTCGAGCTGCGCAGTCGGCTTGCCGCCACGCGCCGTTTCCATGGTCGCAGAAGCACAACCGGCCAGCATCAGCACCGCAGCCAACGGCAGAATCGCACGCATGTTCCATCCTCGGGGTCGCAAAAAAGAAGGCGACTCTAGCACTGGCAGGCATCCAGAGTGAATTGCCGCGCACTTGCCGCTGTCGCAGATAAAACATGCCATCACGAGGAACGCATCATGAAACTGCACTATCTGCTACTCGCCGCCCTGCCTTGCCTGCCTCTGAGCGTCAGCGCCGCTCCCTCGAGCGAAGAAAGCATCACCGCCCCCGAAACCCACAACCGTGAACTGAACGTCGGCGACAAGGCCCCCGACCAGTACAAACGCGATGACCAGGCCATCCAGGACTGGAAAGCCAAAGGCCTGCCCGAACCGGAAAAGGAAAGCCACTGGGTGCGCATGGGCAAGCATTACGTGCTGGTGCAGATCACCAATGGCGTGGTGCTGGCGATTCAACCGGCATCCTGATTCAACATGCCCTGGCCAAGGCGACCCATTGCAGAGCACCTCGCCGCCGGCCAAGTGCGCTTGGAACGCGTCGATACGCCAGGGCTGGTCGATGCCGGTCAGCGCCACAGCCCACTGTTGCAGGCGGGCGCATTGGCGCTGATCGCTGGACGCACAATTTTTTTGCCCGCCCAGGAAACCAAATCGATCGGCCCCAGTCTTAAAAGGTGCCCCGTAAACCTATGCGGATCAAGGACCTATATCGTGCTCACGCGTCTTGCAAGCCTTTCTCTGGTTGCTGTTGTTCTGCTGACCGCAGGTTGCCATAGCCATCGCTACCATGATGACGACGGCTGGCGTGACCGCGACCGTGACCATCGCCACCACCACCGCCATGACCGCGACGACGATGACGATCGGCAATACCGCGGTGACCGCTACTACCGCTGAAGCGTCCTTTCAGCCCAGACCTGCCGCCCGTTGCGCGGCAACTTATCCTGATGATTCCTTTGAGGTTCGTATCATGCGTCTGACTCTGCCTTCCCTTGCCCTCGGCCTGCTGCTGTGCCAGGGCGCTTTCGCCGGTGACGGTACTGCCGCCATTGGCGGTGGCCTGGGGGGTGTCCTGGGCAACGTTGTTGGTCAACAGCTCGGCGGCAAGACCGGCGCAGCCATCGGTGCCGGCGTTGGCGGCGCAGCCGGCAGCGCTGTCGGTGCGCGCAAAGGCAACCGTACCGAAGCCGCCATCGGCGGTGGCCTGGGCTCGGCCGGCGGCTCGCTGCTGGGCGGCGCAGTAGGCGGCAAGACCGGTTCGACCGTGGGTGCCGGCCTGGGCGGCGCGGCCGGTGGTGCCCTCGGCAACCATCTGGGCGACAACAACCGCGGCAGCAAGAAGCACCACCGCCACCGTCACTGACCCCGTGACCGGAGGGCCGCATAGCGGCCCTTTTTGTTGCAGCACATCAACACCCCCTTCACGACAAGCTGGCACACTGACTGCTACTGTCTATCGTGCCCCCGTGTGAAGGAACACCCCCTCCCCATGAACCATGAGTTGCTCTGGGTCCTCGGCCTGCTGGCCATCGTGATTACCCTGTTCGTCATCAACCGCCCACGCATGGACGTGGTCGCGCTGCTGGTGATTCTCACCCTGCCACTACTGGGCATCCTTACCGTGGAACAGGCCCTGGCCGGGTTCAGCGACCCCAACGTGGTGCTGATCGCCGCCCTGTTCGTGATTGGCGAAGGCTTGGTCCGCACCGGCATTGCCTATCGCATCGGCGAATGGATGAGCGAGCGGGCTGGCAATAGCGAGGCGCGCCTGCTGGTACTGCTGATGGTGGCGGTGGCCGGGCTGGGATCGATCATGAGCTCCACCGGCGTGGTGGCCATTTTCATCCCAGTGGTGCTGAGCATCGCTGCGCGCCTGCAGCTCTCACCCAGCCGCCTGATGATGCCACTGGCTTTTGCCGGTCTCATCAGTGGCATGCTCAGCCTGGTCGCCACACCGCCCAACGTGGTGGTGCACAGCGAGCTGGTACGCCATGGCGAAGCAGGGTTCAGCTTCTTCAGCTTTACCCCGTTTGGCCTGGTGGTGCTGGTGCTGGGCATCGGGTACATGCTGCTGACCCGCCACTGGCTCAACGGTGAAGTGCGCAAGGACGGCCGGGTGGAAAGCCGCCGCACCTTGCTGGACCTGGTCCTGGACTACAAGCTCAACGGCCGTGAACGACGCCTGCGCATCCGCCCTCAGTCGCCGCTGATCGGCCACAACCTTGGCGAGCTGAAACTGCGCACCAGACACGGCGCCAACGTGATCGGTATCGAGCGCCAGCACAAGTTCACCACGCGCGTGATCGCGGCCGACTCGGGCACCGTGTTGCATCAGGGCGACGTGCTGCTGCTCGACCTGTTCGCCAAGCATGACGACCTGCGCAGCCTGTGCCAAACCATGCAACTGGAGCCGCTGCACTTCAAGGCCGCCTACTTCATCGACCAGTCCCAGGATTTGGGAATGGCTGAGGTCTCGCTGCCACCCGGCTCGCAGTTGATCGGCAAGAGCATCCTCGAACTGGCGTTTCGCACCCGCTATGGTCTCAACGTGGTCGGCCTGCGCCGCGATCAGGCCGCTATCGAAGAGCAACTGGTGGAAGAAAAGCTGCGCCTTGGCGACACCCTGCTGGTGGTCGGCCCGTGGAAGGCGGTACGCCAGTTGCAGAGCAAGCCCAAGGACTTCCTGGTCCTGAGCCTGCCCGCCGAGATCGACCTGGTCGCACCAGCCCGCACCCGCGCACCGCAAGCGTTGCTTAGCCTGGCGGTAATGGTCGGGCTAATGGTCAGCGGCGCCGTACCCAATGTCATTGCAGCGCTGATCGGCTGCCTGCTGATGGGCGCAGGCCGTTGCATCGACATGAACAGTGCCTACCGCGCCATCCACTGGCAAAGCCTGGTGCTGATCGTGGGCATGCTGCCCTTCGCCCAGGCGCTGCAGAAAACCGGCGGCATCGACCTGGCGGTGGGTGGGCTGGTGAACGTGCTGGGTGGTGGCGGCCCCAGCGCCATTCTTGCCTGCCTGTTCACCGTCACCGCAGTGATCGGGCTGTTCATTTCCAACACCGCCACCGCTGTTCTGATGGCACCGGTGGCTGTCAGCACTGCAGCGCAGCTGGGCATGTCGCCCTACCCGTTCGCCATGACCGTCGCGCTGGCCGCGTCGGCGGCATTCATGACGCCGGTGTCATCGCCGGTCAACACGCTGGTGCTTGGGCCGGGGCAATACCGCTTTGCTGACTTCGTCAAGATTGGCGTGCCGTTCACCGTGCTGGTGATGCTGGTTACCGTCGTGATGGTGCCGTGGTTCTTCGGGTTGTGAGGAAAGCGGCCAGGAATAGAGGCAATTTGACATTATCGCAGCCAATCGCGGCAGATTGACATCAACCACCCTGACCCAACACACTGCGGGTAATTGTCCCAGGTGCTCTATCGCGTTGTCCTGGATTTCGTTTCCGCTTGCCGGTCGAGTTCATGGTTTTTCCAGCCCAATCGCGCGTGTTGCCTTATGTCGTTGTACTTGGCGTGACCTTCGCCCTCACCCTGGGCGGCATCCTGGCACGCCCGATCGAATCGCTGTCGCTGTTCTGGCCAGTGAATGCGGTACTGGCCGGCGTACTCCTGCGCTACCCCCGTCAAGCCACGTTTACGGGCTTTTGCCTGGTGTGGCTGGCTATGGTGGGGGCCGACCTGCTGTGTGGCAGCGCCTGGGGGCCGGCTCTGTGGTTCAACCTGTGCAATCTTGGCGTGGTGGTCACCCTCTGGCAGCTGATGTCGCGCTTGCCTCGCATGCACCGGCGCATGCGCAGCCCGCGTGGCGTGCTTAGCGTGTTCGCTGCCTGCGCCGCCGCTGCCATGGTGGCGGCCAGCATGGCAGCGGTAATGGCCGCACCGTGGTTCGAACAGTCGTTGCGCGCCACCTGGCTAGCCTGGTTCAGCGAACAGTTCTCGACCGGTGTGCTGGTACTGCCGGTGCTGCTTACAGCGCCCTCGGTGCGGGCCTTGGTGCGCGGCGGCGCGCAACCCATCCGCCTGGCGCCGTTGCTGGTGCTGCTGGCCTCGCTGGCATTCAGCATCGCCTTTGGTGGCCCTGGGGCCATTGCCTTCCCGATTGCCGCGTTACTGTGGTGTGCCTGGACCTACTCACCGTTCCTGGTTTCATTGCTGACGCTCACGGCCGGCAGTACGCTGATTGTGGCTGTGGCGCAAAACCTCATGCATTTCAGCGTGCCGCAGAGCGAACCTGGGGTTACCACGCTGATGTCGGCGCGCCTGGGCATCGCCATGCTGGTGCTCGGGCCGCTGGTGGTGGCCTGCGTCAGCCAGGCCAATCGTAGCCTCATGGCCCGCCTGGCGCACCAGGCCACCGTCGATCACCTCACCGGTGTGCTCACCCGCAGCGCCTTCACACGCCGCGCCAACGCGCTGCTGGAGAGCCGCCAACAGCACGCCCAGGCGCTGCCCCTGACCCTGATGATGCTGGACATCGACCACTTCAAGTCAATCAACGATGCCCACGGCCATGCAGTCGGTGACCAGGTGCTGCGCCAATTCGCCAGCACCCTTCAGGACCAGCTGCACAACGATGAGCTGATAGCACGCCTGGGTGGCGAAGAATTCGTTGTCATCCTGCCCGGACTTGCGCCAGAGCGGGCCAACTTCATCGCCGAACGCCTGCGCCGCGCCATCCAAGACCTGCACGTGGTACAGGCCGACCAGCGCCTGCAGATTACCGTGAGTATCGGTGTGGCAGGCTGCGACGCAGACATGCCGGCCCCCAGCCTCGACGAACTGCTGGCGAGTGCCGACCAGGCGCTGTACCGGGCCAAGGCCCGGGGCCGCAACCGCGTCGAACAGGCCGAAGCACAGCGCCTGGTGATCTGAACTAGCCGGCCAGCAGGTCCCACGACAGCTTGGCGATCAGCACACACAACAGCACCAGGAACAGCCCGCGGACAAACCCGGCACCCTTGCGTACCGCCAGCCAGGTACCGGTCAGCGCGCCGAGAATGTTGCACGCCGCCATGGGCAAGGCTATGGCGTACAGCACGTTGCCCGTCGGCACGAAGAACACCAGCGCCGCGAGGTTGGTGGCAATGTTCACCACCTTGGCCGAAGCCGAGGCGTGCAGGAAGTCCAGGGCGAAGAAGCGGATGAACAGGAAGATCAGGAAGCTACCGGTGCCCGGGCCGAACAGGCCATCGTAGAAGCCGATAGCGCCGCCAATCAGCACTGCCAGGCACTGCTCCTTGCGGCCGACCTGGGCAGGTGTGTGCAAGGTGCCGAAATCCTTCTTGCAGAAGGTGTAGACAGCCATCAGCACGATCAGCACCAGCACCGCCGGGCGCATCACGCTGGGGGGTACCAGCGACACCGTGGCGGCCCCCGCGAACGACATGACAAAGGCACTGAGTGCCGCCGGTACGATCAACCCCCAATCCAGCGTCACTTTACGAATGAACGAGCGGGCCGCGAAGGCTGTGCCGCACACGGACGCCAATTTGTTGCTGCCGAGCAATGCGGCCGGTTGCGCGGAGGGCAATACGTTGAACAAAGCCGGGATCTGGATCAGCCCGCCGCCACCCACCGCAGCGTCGATCAACCCAGCGGCGAAGGCGAACACAGAAAGCACAGCAATATCCATCATGACGCGGTTCCAGGCAGTGAAGACGCCTGCAAGGCTAATCAAAGTGGCACACTTGTGTTGAAATGCCATATTGCGATAACTGCAACGAGGAGCAGGCAATGGCACTGGACATGCTGCGGGAAATCCAAGCGTTCGTCAGCGTGGCACACAAGCGCAGCTTCGTTGCTGCCGCCCGCGCCCTGGGGCGTTCACCAAGCGCAGTTACACGCGCGGTGCAAACCCTGGAAGACAATGCGGGAAGCAAACTGCTCAACCGCAACGCCAACGCCGTCACCCTGACCGAGGCCGGCGAGCGCTTGCTGCCGCATGCCGAACGCTTGCTGGATGTGCAACGCGATGCAGCCGACGAATTGGCCGCGCTCAGCGGCAACGCCCAAGGCTGGATTCGCTTTGCCGCGCCGCAACTGCTGGGAGAGCATGTGCTACCGCAAGTGCTTGCCGAGTTTTCCCGCCGCCACCCTCAGGTGACCCTGGACGTGCAGTACAGCGACGAAGCCCTTGACCCGCTGCAAGGTAAATTCGATTTCGTGGTGCGCGGTGCCTTTCCGCAATCGAGCGAGCTTATCGGCTACCCGCTTTGGCCCTACCAGCGCCACCTGTATGCCAGCCCGGCATATCTGGCCCTGGCTGGCACACCGCAACACCCGGAAGACCTGGATGGCCACACCTTGATCCTGCATACCGCGCCACGCATCCTCAAGGCCTGGCACTTCTGCCACGATGACCAGATCACCAGCCTGCGCCCCAGGCCCAGGCTTCGCTTGGGCTCAGGAGGCGCGGTATACCACAGCACCCTGGCTGGCGCCGGCATCGCCCGCCTTGCCGCCTGGGTCGGCGAAGCACAGGTCAAGGCCGGCCGCCTGGTGCGGGTGTGTCCGCAGTACCGCCTGACGTCCAGCAGCGGCCAGGACCCACAGATGCACGCTGTGTACCCTGCCGGCGAGTTGCCGACGCGGGTACGTGACTTGCTGACAGCCATACGCCGAGCCGGCCCGCTCCACTGAAACAGGCCATAAAACAACTGTTCAATTTCTGCTCAATTTAACAGAGCCCGCCGGGGGTCTGGCTTGCAGCACTTTATCCACAGACCTACCCACGTTTTTTGTGGACAGATTTCCCAGCGTAAAGAACGACTTATCGCACAAGCAGAAAGGCGAATTGGCCAGCCTGACCCGCTCGATCCATGCCTGCGTACCGCGCATATCGACGCCAAGGCCAAACACCACCGAATGCGCGGCGGCGGGAGGCTACACGAGGACTTTGCACTTGAGAATGACGTGCACCTACTGCTGATCCAGCAGTGCAATCAAAGAGATTATCGGCCATTTGCCGATGGATTGGGCCCGTCGCTTGAAGTGGACGGGCCGCGCAGGGGAAAACGCAGTTGAACTCAGCTTGGCGGAATGGTGCCAAGAATACCAATCAGAATGGTCAGCAGCAGAAAACCACCCAGGAACAGCGCCAGCTTGCCCATTGGAACCTCTACAGTTGTGATGCGGGAATGGGCACATTGTCGAGCTTGGGCTGATACGGTTACAGATTCAGGTTTATGGAAAAAAAGCGGATCAGATGTCATGCGCAGATGCCGCTGGGGTGAATTCAGCCGCAGTGGTTGACGATGAGCACGTGTCGCTCGCGGGCGGGCAATTGATACATGAAGTTTCTAAACACGCCTCCAGCTTTGCGCAGTACCTGCGTTCAGTGCGCTGCCCCTCGAAAGCGCCTGAACCCAGCCAATACGGTAGATTGAGCTTACTTGGGGGGACACGATCTGAAACACGGCTTGTAGGATTGCTTACCGCACTCTGTAGGAAATGGCGTGGCAATGAGTCTTGCCTGTATGAAACATCAGTTTCTCCGGCAAATTCGAGCTGCTACGGTCCATTTTTCCTACAACGGTACGGAAGCCTACAGCGTGAGAAAAGCATGGACTCGTTCAAAACCTCTGCACTGAAGTTGCAGAAAAATCTGCTTAACCTGCGCGTTGAGCGTGAGCGCTTAAGAGGTGAAGGCAAGGACAAGGAAGCGGATCAACTCACTGGGCCGATCACGCGGCTTGAGGAGGCCCTTCGGCAACTGCCAGATAGCCTGAAGCCCGACACCTTGCAGTGACCTGCAAGGGCAATTGTCATGCTCCACAGCTCAAACCTACCCATCACCGTGCAGGAGCAGCCTTGCGCTGCGAAGAGGGCGGTCAGGCAAACGACTGCCTTAGGCCGTGATTGCTTCTTCGCAGCACAAGGTTGCTTCGGGAACCGAGCTGGCGCCGGGCCATCTACCCCCTCAGAACACCTTGATCGTGTAACTCAGAATCAAGCGGTTCTCATCGATATCTGTCCGGTAGTTGGAGCGCGCCATCACGTTGCGCACCCGTATCCCAAGCCCGGCCAACGGCCCGCTTTGCACCACGTAGGCCAGGTCCAGGTCACGCTCGCGGTCACGCCCTTCAAAGCCCAGCCCTGTGTCCACGTCCCGCCCCTTTACATAACGCAGGGTCGACGTCAGCCCCGGAAGCCCCAACGCGACAAAATTGTAATCATGGCGCACCTGCCACGAGCGTTCACCCGGCGCCGAGAACTCATAGGTCGGCAGCGTATTACCCATCGGGTTGGTGTTGGCGCCTACCTGGATAAAGCCGTCATCCCCGCCGATCTGCTGATAGCCCACATAGAAGGTATGCCCGCCGGTCTTGGCCGAGAACAGGCTGAACAGCGCATGGTTATCGTAGTCGCCAGCCACCTTGCTCCCGTCCTCGCGGGCATCGAAGTAGCCGGCATTGACCCCCAGCGTCCAGCCCCCGATCGGCTCGGCATGCTTGAAGCTGTAGAAGCGCTGCTGGTAGATATCCTCCAACTGCGCCTGCCAGACACCGACGCTGGTACGGTTGTCGTTGAAGGCATAGTCGGCACCCACGTAATTGAACCGGTCGCTGGTAAAGCGCGCCAGCCGCGCCGGGTTGATCGGATCGTTGACCAGCGCGTACATCTTCTGGCTGTTGGACGAGTCGCGCAGGCTGGTGGAGCGGAACTGGCCGGCGCTCAGGGTCAACCCGGCGAACTCGCGCGACTCCAGCATCGCGCCCTGGTAAGTCGGCGGCAGCAGGCGCAAATCGCTGAACAGCAGCACCGGCAGGTTGGGCATCAACTCGCCCACCTTCAGCTCGGTTTGCGACACCTTGAACTTGATCGCCGCACCCAGGCGGCTGTATTCGTCCGCCGACTTGCCGCTGTCCAGGCTGGGCAGCAACCCGGACCGGGCATGTTCCGGGCTGCTGTCGAGCTTGAAACCCAGCAGGCCGGTAACATCCACACCCACGCCAACGGTGCCCTGGGTATAACCGGAGCTGGCATTGAGGATAAACCCCTGCGCCCATTCCTGGGTACGCGACTGGGTGCTGGCGCCCTTGATATCGGCATAGTCGCGGCTGAAGAAGTAATTGCGCGCCTGCAGCGTGGCGCGGGCACCTTCGATGAAACCGGCCTCTTCTGCCGTGGCCTCTGCACACAAAGCGGCGGCAATACAACCGCCGGCCAGGCGTGCAGACGAAGAAAAACGCGGCGCAGTGAAACCTTGCATAGGGCTACTCCTGGATTTGGGCAACAGCAACCCGGCGCGGCGGCACTGCATGGCCACCGGCGTACGGGTTGCATCGAGAGAGGTCGGCAGGCGGGCCCCCGGCCCGCCTGCCCTGCCGTTGCGTGAAGCGCTGGGCCGCTAGCGGTTGACCAGCTTGGCCGGCAAGGCGATGACCAGGAAGCAGCTGAGGATCAGGCAGCCGGCAAACACCCACAGCGCAGCGTGCGAGGTGCCGGTGAGGTCGGTGACCACGCCCATCAGTGAGTTGCTCACCAGGCCGGCGATGTTGGCTACCGAACAGGCCAGGGCAAAGCCGGTGGCGGCTGCGGTACCTTTGAGGAAGGTCGCCGGCAGGCTGAAGAACACCGGCACCGCGCCGATGATCGCCGCCGAGGCAATGGCGAACAGCACCACGGTCATCACCAGGTTCTGGCTGAACAAGGTGCTGCTGGCCATGGCGATTGCACCAATGATGAACGGCACGATGATGTGCCAGCGGCGCTCGCGGTGGCGGTCGGAGCTGGCCCCGATCATGAGCATGCCGGCCAGCGCGGCCAGGCTTGGAATGGCCGTGAGCAGGCCGATATGGAAGGTGTCGCTGACGCCCGCATCGCGGATGAAGGTCGGCATCCAGAAGCCCATCGCATAGGCGCTGAGCAGGATCGAAAAGTCGATACCACCGAGCATCCACACCTTAAGGTTGAAGAAGCCATCGCGGAAGCTGTGTTTGCTGTCCTTGCCCTCGGCATCGTCGGCGGCCAGGTCTGCCGCCAGTTGTGCCTTGTCGTCAGCCGACAGCCACTTGGCCTGCTGAAAATGGTTAGGCAATGCCCAGAACGTGAGGATGCCGAGCAAAACGCTGGGGATCGCCTCCAGCAGGAACAGCCACTGCCACCCATGCAAACCTTGAACCTGGTCGAAATGCCCCATGATCCAGCCAGAAATCGGCCCGCCAATCACGCTCGACAACGGCAGCCCGATCATGAACAGGGCAATGATGCGCCCGCGGCGATAGGTGGGGTACCACATGGTCAGGTAGTACAACACGCCTGGCAGGAAGCCGGCCTCGGCCGCACCCAGCAGGAAACGCAGGATATAGAACTGGGTGGTGCTGGTGACGAACAGGGTGCAGGCCGACAGCAGGCCCCAGGTGATCATGATGCGGGCGATCCACAGCTTGGCGCCAACGCGCTGCAGGATCAGGTTGCTCGGTACTTCGAAGATGATGTAGCCGACGAAGAACAGCCCTGCACCCAGGCCATAGGCCGCTGTGCTGAACTGCAGGTCTTCGAGCATCTGCAGCTTCGCGAAGCCGACATTGATGCGATCCAGATAAGCTGCGAGGTAGCAGAAACACAAGAAGGGGATGAGCCTCCAGGTGATCTTGCTGTACAGCGCTTTCGTGCCATGGTCGATGTCACTGTGGACCGTGGTTGCATTCGCAATTGGCATTTCCTGTCTCCTGGCGGGCGACTTTGTGGTTGTTTTAAGGCCAGCAGTTTTCGACGCGCCGGGCACGCCGCGCATTCTACGCGGCGGGCCTGGACAGCGCCTGAAGACCCCGAGTGCTCCTGCGGGGCGACCACCCGGACAGCAGGCGGTCATGGACGGGCTTCCCGCACCGGTCCTTGATTGTTATTGGATAGGCGCTGCCCGGCGTTCAGCCGGCCAGGTGCCTGAGTTGCTGCATGGCATCCTGCCGGGTGACGACGTCGCCGTACTTGCTGTCGATGTCGAACAGGTTGGCTTCGTGCGGGTCGCTGTGGCGGTCACCGACACACTCGCGCACCACGATAGTTCGAAACCCGTGCTGCATGGCATCCACCGCACTGGCGCGGATGCAGCCGCTGGTCGAGCAGCCAGCCAGCACCACGGTATCCACCCCCTGTGCATGCAGTAGCGGGGCCAGGCTGGTGGCGAAGAAAGCGCTGGCGTACTGCTTGCTCAGCACCACCTCCCCTGCCTGTGGCGCAACGGCCTCGCAAAAGGCTGCCAGCGGGTTGCCTTCGACCATGTCCTTCATCACCGGCGCCTTGCGCACCCACACGCCGCCGTCAGCAAAATGCGGCGGCTGGTAACGGATGTTGGTATGCACCACCAAGGTACCGCAGTCGCGGGCCAGCGCCAGCAGGCCGGCGGCCTGCTCGACCGCTGCGACCACGCCCGGGGCGTACAGCGGTGCGCCCGGGGTGGTGTAGCCCTGCATGAAGTCGATCATCAGCAGGGCCGGCTTGCGGCCAAAGCCGATGCGCTGGCCCCACACACCCTGGTAGTTGTCACGGGCGCTTTGTGCGTCGCTCATGTCCGTCTCCCGATTTCAGTAGGCGCCCGACAGCAAGGCACCGGCGCCCGGCACGATCGGCTCCAGGTCCAGCGCCTTGAGCATGGCGTAGGTGGTCGCGATTGCAGCGGTGACCACCGGCTTGCCGGTTTGCGCCTCGACCTTGGCCACTGCCGGCAGCGATTGCATCTGCACGCACGCCGACAGCACCACCACATCGACGCCTTCAAGGTCCATGCCGGCGACGATGCCCGGCAGGTTGGCCGGGTCGTGACGGGCCACAGCGAGGTTGTCGGGGATTTCCAGCGCGCGCCAGTCCTGCACCTCGAAGCCTTCCTCGCGGATGTAGTTCACCACCAGCTCGGTCAGCGGCTTCATGTACGGCGCGACGATGGCAATGCGCTTGGCCTTCATCACATGCAAGGCCTCGACCAGCGCCCCGGCGCTGGTGATCACCGGTGCCAGCGCATCATTGTCGGCGGTGGCCTGCTGCAGGCGCTTTTCAGATTGGCGGTGATAGCCCAGCCCCATGGCCATGATCGCCACAAGGCAGGCATAGCCCAGCACATCGACCTTAGCGTCGGACAGCTCCACTGCGCAGCGGTCGGACTCGGCGTCCATCGCGGCCAGTTCTTCCTTCTTCACCTGCTTCATGCGCATGCGGCTGGAATGGAAGGTGAACCGCTCGGGGCGGATCGCCTGGCGTGCGTTGAGCATCGCCGGAATTTCGGTTTCCATGGTGGTGTTCGAACTCGGCACGATCTGGCCGATGCGGTATAGCTGGGTCATGTCTCGTGCTCCGTCAGACGAGGGGGTGGTCGAGGAAGTCGCCAAAGGCGGCGAAGAAACCGTCCAGGTCATCCCAGGGAATCATGTGGCCGGCGTTGTCCACGTACGCGACCTGGATATCCGGCTTGAGCTCGCGCATTTCAGCAATGTCACGGGGCTCGATCACTCCACCCCGCCCGGCCACCATCAGCAATGCCGGCTGGCGCACCGCGGGCAGGTACTGGTGGATATCGACCACGTGGAAATCATCGAAGGCCCGCACGATCGCCGGCTCGTAGCAGGTGTGCAGCCACTCGGCACGCAGGGCCAGCTGCTCGTCGCTCCAGGTGGCACAGAAGGCGCGCATGTCATCGCCGCTCATGCCAACCGTGGCTTGGCGGATCGAATCGACGTACCACGGCAACTTGCTCGGGTAGATGCGGCGGCCCGGCCCGGACACCGGTGGGTCGACCAGCACCAGCCGCTGCAGTCCCGGTGCCCCTTGGGCGGCAGCGCGGATGGCAAAACGCGCCCCCATCGAGTGCCCGACAAGATGGTAGCCATCCAGGCCCAGCGCGGCGGCAAAGGCGGGAATATCCGCAGCACAAGCGTCGGTGCCGTAGTCCAGTTCGGGGCCGCTTGAAGACAAGCCGCGCCCGCGCACATCCAGCACATAGGTGTCGAAATACTGCCCAAGGCGCTCGGCAACAAAGCCCCAGGTGATCGCTGGGCTGGTGATGCCCGGCACCAGGATCAGCGCATGGCCCTTGCCGCCATAGCGCAGGTAATGCTGGCGGATGCCATTGGCGCTCACGTTACCGCCAGCGACGAAGGTGCTCATGCCGCCTCCCCGCTTTTAAGCTGCTGCCCATAGAGGTCGTAGCCGTAAACCCAGGCTGGGTCTTCCTGGGTGTAGAGCCAGGTGTTGGCGTTGGATACCGATTGCACCTGCGATGCCCGCTCTTTACGGTTGGCCTCGTAGAGGGCGAACGCCGTGCGGTGGTCGGACAACCCGGTCTCCTGCAGGCAGCGGGTCAGCATGGCCGCGTCCTCGATGGCCATGCACGCGCCCTGGGCCATGTGCGGTTTCATCGGGTGGCAGGCGTCGCCCAGCAGCACCAGGCGGCCACGGCTCCACAACGGCAACGGGTTGCGGTTGCGCAGCGGCCACTTGGTAATCGATTCGGTAGCGTCGATCAGCTTCTGTACGGTGGGGTGGTAGCCTTCGAAGGCTGCGCGCATTTCTTCCTGGCTGCTGTCGACGAACGCACCCTGGAAGTCCCAGGCTTCATGTGGCACGCCGGTGACGAAGTAATACTCGTCGCGCTTGCCGGTGGTGTAGTAGACCATCATGTGGCGGTCTTCGGACCACCATTTGACGCAGGGCTCGAACACATCGGCATGCGGTGCCAGGTTCACCCCGCGAATCAGTGCACGGTGCGCGACCCAGCCACTGTAGATCGGCGCTTCAGCCCCCAGCAACGCTTCACGGATCTTCGAATGGATGCCGTCGGCCCCAATGACGATGTCGGCCACGGTGTGGGTGCCGTCGGCGAAGTCCAGGCGCACCTGGTCACCTTCGTCGACGATCTTTTCCAGGCGCTTGCCGAAGTGCACGGTGCCCGGCTGGATGGCCTCGATCTGCAGGGCGTGCAGGTCGCCACGGTGGATGGTGATGTAAGCGGCGCCGTATTCGCGGCGGGCAAACTCGCCCAGCGGAATGCGCGACAGGTAATCACCGGTATTGCCGTCGCGGCTGAACCAGAAGTCCGGGTGCGAGCCCATCAGCTCCAGCTTCTGCTCCAGCCCCATGCGGCGGAAGATTTTCATCACGTTAGGGCCGATATGAATGCCCGCGCCCAGGCGGGTGAACGCCGGAGCCTGTTCGAATACCTCGACATCGAACCCGGCCTGTTGCAGCAACGTGGCGGCGGCTGCCCCACCCAGACCTGCACCGACGATTGCGATTTTCTGCCTACCCCGCATGGGTATGTCTCCTCTTGTTCTGATAGGTGGCCAGCGGCTCAACCGCCTGACGATTTAGAGCGTATACGCTACAAATGACCTTTGAAAAGAGCCCGCTGAAAATATTTTTCAAACAGCTGATCGAAACAGCACCCGGCTTACTGTTACCGTAAATACTGGATAATGTGTGGATATGTAACGTTTGAACAGATAACTTGCGCTCGCTGGCAGGATGCGTTTTCATCTGCAAAAATAGGGTGTACACACTATTATTTTGCACCGAGATGAAGCACCAGGCACTGCCATGGTGCGCCCCTGTCAACGCCACCCAGGAGAACCCCGATGCCGGTGAGCAATGCACAACTGACCCAGATGTTCGAGCACGTACTGAAGCTGTCTCGCGTGGACGAAACGCAGAGCGTGGCCGTGCTCAAGAGCCACTACTCCGACCCGCGCACGGTCAACGCCGCCATGGAGGCCGCCCAGCGTTTGAAGGCCAAGGTGTATGCGGTAGAGCTGCCGGCGTTCAACCACCCGACCGCCATGGGCAACGACATGACGGCCTACTGCGGCGACACCGCGCTGACCGGCAACCTGGCGGCGCAGCGGGCGCTGGAAGCAGCCGACCTGGTCGTCGACACCATGATGCTGCTGCACTCACCCGAGCAGGAGCAGATTCTCAAGACCGGCACGCGCATCCTGCTGGCCGTGGAGCCACCCGAGGTGCTGGCGCGCATGCTGCCGACCGAAGACGACAAACGCCGGGTGCTGGCTGCCGAAACCCTGTTGAAACAGGCGCGCAGCCTGCATGTGCGGTCCAAGGCCGGTAGCGACTTCCATGCCCCGCTCGGCCAGTACCCGGCCGTGACTGAGTACGGCTATGCCGACGAACCGGGGCGCTGGGACCACTGGCCCAGCGGCTTTCTGTTCACCTGGCCGAACGAGGACAGCGCCGAGGGCACGCTGGTGCTGGACGTGGGCGACATCATCCTGCCGTTCAAGAACTATTGCCGCGAGCGCATCACCCTGGAAATCGAAAAAGGCTTCATCACCGGCATACATGGCGGCTTCGAGGCCGAGTACCTGCGTGACTACATGAAGTACTTCAACGACCCCGAGGTATACGGCATCTCGCACATAGGCTGGGGCCTGCAGCCGCGCGCGCAATGGACGGCCATGGGCCTGCACGACCGCAACGACGGCATGTGCATGGATGCCCGTGCGTTCTACGGCAACTTCCTGTTCTCCACTGGCCCCAACACCGAGGTCGGCGGCAAGCGCAAGACCCCGTGCCACCTGGACATCCCGCTGCGCAACTGCGATATCTACCTGGATGACAAGGCGGTCGTGCTGGCCGGCGACGTGGTTGCACCAGAGGAGTCGCGAGCGCGATAGGGGTTATACTGGCCGGGCGCTCCGCTATTGGCGGCCGGCCAGCCTCTTTCCACCCAGCCCAAGCCATCCTATGTCGAAAAAAACCACCCCCAGCAGCGCCCCGCTCGACAACACCCCCTACGACGTTACCGAACAGGTCGGGCACTTGCTGCGCAAGGCCTACCAGCGGCACACGGCGATTTTCCAGCAACAGGCTTGCGACCCGCAGCTTACCTCGATCCAGTTCGTCACGCTGTGCGCCCTGCGCGACCACGGCCCCAGCTCCCAGGCTGAACTAATCAAGGCCACCGCAGTGGACCAGGCAACCATCCGCGGCATCGTCGAGCGCCTGAAGGCCCGTGAGCTGGTGCAGCTTTCGCCAGACCCAGGCGACCGGCGCAAGGTCATCGTCGAACTCACCGAAAGCGGCGCGGCCTTGCTCGATGCAATGATCCCCTGCGCCCGGCAGATCAGCGAACTGAGCATGGGCAGCTTGAATGCCGGCGAACGTGTAGCCATTTTGTACTTGCTGCGCAAGATGATCGACAGCGACGAAAACGCGGGCTGAAATTTGTTGTGACTGCCGCGGTGGCCGTCACAGAGACGCGGCCTGAGAGATCGAGCACATAGCGAGCAAGCTCGCTCACATTGGACACGCATCGGTGGTTGGACACAGGCCGCCGTAGGAGCGGGTTCACCCGCGAATGGGCCGGTCCTGCTGGCCAATTTCCACCCGCCCTTCGCCGTTGCCGCCGCCACCGTATTCGCGGGTAAACCCGCTCCTACACATCCATCGGTGGTTCGGCACAGGCCGTCGTAGGAGCGGGTTTACCCGCGAAAGGGCCGGGCCTGCTGGCCAATCTCCACCCGCCGATCACCGTTGCCGCCGCTACCGTATTCGCGGGTAAACCCGCTCCTACACACACGCATCGGGGTTCGGCACAGCGCGATGCGCCGCGCGGGCGCTCGATTTCCCAGACGCCGACAATCTTCCTCCCTGCCCCCACCACAGCGCTCTGCAAATTCATCCCTGGCCTGCTTCTTGCTCACTCATTTCATGTAGTGAGTACTTACCGAAACGCTTGCGTCATTTGAGTCCTTTGGTAGCGCAAGCAACCTTCAGAGATGAGCCAATAATGCAAACAACCATCTCCCTGCAGGTCAACGGCCAGCCCGTCGAAGTCAGCGCCATGCCTGACACCCCACTGCTGCTGATCCTGCGCAACGACCTGTCCCTGAACGGCCCCAAGTACGGCTGCGGCCTGGGCGAGTGTGGGGCGTGTACGGTGATCATCGATGGCGTGGCCGCCCGCTCCTGCGTCATCCCCTTGGCCGGCGCCGCCGGCCGCGATATCACCACCCTCGAAGGGCTGGGCAGCAAGGCCGCTCCGCACCCGGTGCAACAGGCGTTCATCGACGAGCAAGCGGCCCAGTGTGGTTACTGCATGAACGGCATGATCATGACCGCCAAGGCCCTGCTCGACCGCATTCCCGAGCCCAGCGACGAACAGATTCGCAATGAGCTGTCCGGCAACCTGTGCCGCTGTGGCACCCACGTCGAAATCCTGCGCGCCGTGCGCCGCGCTGCCGAGACCCGGAGAAAGCCATGAACCACTCACAACAGGTGCCCAGCCGCGACCAACTGCTGGCCAAGACCGGCGTGTTGCTGATCGTCGACCAGATCACCCCACCCTCAGGCCCTGTGGCCAAGGGCGTGACACCTGCAGTCAAGGAACGTGAGCTGGCGCTGTTCATCGCGGTCAGCGACGACGGCATGGTCTACGCCTTCAATGGCCATGTCGACCTGGGCACTGGTATCCGCACCTCGCTGGCGCAGATCGTCGCCGAAGAGCTGGACGTGCGCATGGACCAGGTGCACATGGTGCTGGGCGACACCGAGCGGGCACCCAACCAGGGCGCGACCATTGCCAGCGCCACCCTGCAGATTTCCGCGGTACCGCTGCGCAAGGCCGCAGCCACAGCGCGACGCTATCTGTTGCAACAGGCCGCCCTACGCCTTGGCTGCCCGCCCGAAATGCTGCGCATTGAAGACGGCACGGTTATCGCCAGTAACGGCAGCACGCTGAGCTTTGCCGAACTGGTGCAAGGTGAGAACCACCGGCTGCACATTGCCGAGGACGCCCGACTCAAGGCCATCGAGGACTACCGCCTGGTCGGACGCAGCGCCGCACGGGTAGACATCCCAGGCAAGGCCACCGGCGAGCTGACCTATGTGCACGACATGCGCCTGCCCGACATGCTTCACGGTCGGGTCATCCGCCCGCCCTATGCCGGCCATGACAGCGGCGACTTTGTCGGCAACAGCCTGCTGGCGGTGGATGAATCCTCCATCGCCCATCTACCCGGCGTGGTCGCCGTGGTGGTCATCCGCGACTTCGTCGGCGTGGTGGCAGAGCGCGAAGAGCAAGCCATCCGTGCAGCCCATGAGCTGAAAATCAGCTGGAAGCCATTCACAGGCAAGCTGCCCGACCTTAGCGATGTCGCCCAGGCCATCCGCGACAACCCGCGCGTGCAGCGCACCGTGCTGGACCAGGGCGATGTCGACGGCGGCATCGCCAATGCCAGCCAGCGCCTGAGCCGCAGCTACCTGTGGCCGTACCAACTGCACGCATCGATCGGCCCATCATGTGCGCTGGCCGACTTCACCGCAGGGCAGATCCGCGTGTGGTCAGGTACGCAGAACCCGCACCTGCTGCGCGCAGACCTGGCCTGGCTGCTGGCGTGCGACGAAGCACGCATCGAGATCATTCGCATGGAGGCAGCCGGCTGTTATGGCCGCAACTGCGCCGATGACGTGTGCGCCGACGCGGTGCTGCTGTCACGTGCGGTGCAGCGCCCGGTGCGGGTGCAGCTGACCCGCGAACAGGAACACGTGTGGGAGCCCAAGGGCACCGCGCAGCTGATGGAAATCGACGGCGGCCTGAACGCCGATGGCAGCGTGGCCGCCTATGACTTCCAGACCAGCTACCCGTCCAATGGCGCGCCCACCCTGGCCCTGCTGCTGACCGGTGCCGTGGAACCGGTGCCGGCGCTGTTCGAGATGGGCGATCGCACGTCGATCCCGCCTTACGATTACGAACACATGCGCGTCACCATCAATGACATGACGCCACTGGTGCGCGCCTCGTGGATGCGGGGGGTGTCGGCCATGCCCAACAGCTTCGCCCACGAGTCGTACATTGATGAGCTGGCCTTCGCCGCTGGCGTCGACCCGGTCGAATATCGCCTCAAGCACCTGTCCGACCCGCGCGCCATCGACCTGGTCAAAGCCACCGCTGAACGTGCGCAATGGCAGCCACATACCCGGCCCATGCAGACACAGGCCGAAGGTGATGTGCTGCGCGGCCGGGGTTTTGCCTATGCGCGCTATATCCACAGTAAATTCCCCGGCTTCGGCGCGGCCTGGGCAGCCTGGGTGGCTGATGTCGCAGTCGACCGGCGCACAGGCGAAGTGGCCGTCACCCGCGTGGTGATCGGCCACGATGCCGGCATGATGGTCAACCCCGAGGGCGTGCGTCACCAGATCCACGGCAACGTCATCCAGTCCACCAGCCGGGCGCTCAAGGAGCAGGTCAGCTTCGAAGAGTCGACGGTGGCGAGCAAGGAATGGGGCGGCTACCCGATCCTGACCTTCCCCGAGGTGCCAGCTATCGACGTAATGATGCTGCCGCGCCAGCACGAGCCGCCAATGGGCAGTGGCGAGTCAGCCTCGGTACCCAGCGCAGCGGCCATCGCCAATGCCATTTTCGACGCCACCGGCATTCGTTTTCGCGAGCTGCCGATCACTGCCGAACGCGTGCGCGCTGCGCTCGGTGGCGAAGGCCAAGGGCCAGATGCACCCGCGCCAGCGCAGCCGTCAACCAAGCGTTCGAAGTGGTGGTTCGGCTCGCTGGCCGGGGTGTTCGGCGCCGCATTGGGCATGCTTGCCACCGCCTTGCCCTGGCGCGCCGAAATCGCCCCGGTAACGCCACCTGGCGTCGGCAGCTGGAGCGCCGCCATGCTCGAGCGCGGGCGCCAGGTGGCGGCGGCCGGCGACTGCGCCGTGTGCCATACGGTCGGCGGCGGCAAGGTCAATGCCGGGGGGCTGGCAATGGATACGCCTTTTGGCACGTTGTACAGCACCAATATTACCCCCGACCCAGAAACCGGTATCGGCCGCTGGTCCTTCGCTGCCTTCGAGCGGGCCATGCGCGAAGGTATCAGCCGCGATGGCCGGCACCTGTACCCGGCGTTTCCCTACACCTCGTTTCGCAACATCAACGACGCCGACCTGCAAGCGCTGTATGCCTACCTGATGTCGCAAACCCCGGTACGCCAGGAAGCGCCCGCCAACCAGATGCGCTTCCCGTTCAACCAGCGGCCGCTGATGGCCGGTTGGAATGCGCTGTTTCTGCAACGCGGCGAATACCAGCCCGACCCGCAGCGCAGCGCGCAGTGGAACCGCGGTGCCTACCTGGTCGACGGCCTGGGCCACTGCACGGCCTGCCATTCGCCGCGCAACCTGATGGGCGCAGAAAAAGGCGGTAGCAGCTACCTTGCTGGCGGCATGGTCGATGGCTGGGAGGCCCCGGCCTTGAATGCCCTGGGCAAGTCATCGACGCCGTGGAGCGAAGACGAGTTGTTCAACTACCTCAGCACCGGCTTCTCCGAAAAACACGGCGTGGCGGCCGGCCCCATGGGCCCGGTGGTCAGTGAGCTTGCCACCCTGCCAAAAAGCGACGTGCGCGCTATCGCCCACTACCTCAGCTCCCTGGATGGCGAGCCGCAGGCACTGGCGGCCAATGCCGCGCCTCAGGTGGACTCGCCAGTGTCGCTGAGCAACGGCGAGCGGGTATTCAAAGGTGCATGCCTGGCCTGCCACAGTGATGGGCTGGGGCCGAAGCTGTTTGGCGTCAGCCCGTCGATGGCGGTCAACAGCAACGTCCATAGTGACCTGCCGGACAACCTGCTGCGCGTGGTGCTGCACGGCATTCCGACCCCGGCAACCCGCGACCTGGGCTACATGCCCGGTTTCAAGGACAGCCTGTCGGACCGCCAGGTAGCCGACCTCGCGGCCTACCTGCGCCATCGTTTTGCCGCCGACAAACCGGCCTGGCAAGGGCTGGCGTCCAAGGCTGCGCAGGTACGCGCCAACCCTGGCAGCCACTGAGGCTCAGCGGCGCAAGCCGCGCAGCGCAAGGTCACTGATGAAGGCCAGCCAATCGGCCTTGGCCTGCTTGTCGGCCAGGTCCACGGCCAGGAACGAGCTGAGCGTGTGGCGGTTGGAGTTATAGAAGTAGCAGAGCGAGGCAATCATCAGGTAGGCGTGGGTAATGCAGATATCGTCGCGGAACAGGCCCTTTGCCTGCCCTGCCTCGATGATCGGCCGCAGCACGCCGACCGCTTCGCCGGACAGCGCCCTGAGGTTTTGCGACTTGCGCGCGTGCAAGCCCTGGTGAAGGTTTTCGGTGGCGAGGATGGTGACGAATTCGGGGTGGCGCACATAATAGTCCCAGATAAACGCCACCAGCTCGCGCAGGGCCTGCTCAGGGTCGGCGAGGTCGAGGCGCAGCTTCGCTTCGGCCTGGTTGAAGCTGGCATAGATGTGCTCCAGCACACTGATGAACAGCTTTTCCTTGCTGCCGAAGTAGTAATAGATCATCCGGTCGTTGGACTTGGCCAGTGTGGAGATCTGCTCGATGCGCCCACCAGTGAAGCCTTCCTTGCTGAAGACCTTCACTGCGGCCTTGAGAATATTGTCCCGGGTGCGGTCGGCCTGCTGGGCGCGAACACCGGTTTTGCGAGTTTGCATGTCGGTCCCTGTGGGGCTGGCCAGATACCCAACACTGCCACAGACATTGAGCCATTGCGCGGCTTTTTCGACTGGGCTGCGAGGTCATCGCCTGCGACCCGCGCGAGGAGATGGCGCACGTCGAAATCGAGGGCGCACAGATGCATCGGGTGCTGCCTTCGCTGTTCATTGCTGCGGGTGGTTGCCATGCGGCTACCGCCATTGTGGCGCTGACGCATGATCCGAAGATCGATGACCTGGTATTGATGGAGGCGGTGAATACCCCAGCGTTCTATATAGGCGCCATGGGTTCGGCGGCCACGTCAGCCCGTCGCGCCGAGCGGCTGCAGCGGATTGGCGGGCTGACCGACAAGCAGATAGAACGGCTGCACATGCCTATTGGGCTGAACCTGGGCAGCAAGGCGCCAGCGGAGATCGCGCTGGCGGTGATGGCGGATGTGCTGCGGGTGTATCGGGGCAAGGCGCGGGATGCGCTGTGAGGCCAGCCACCGCCCCAAGCCATCAAGCAGCCTGCGACTGCCCCCCAACAACTGGCCCGGTTCAGGTCGCCCTGCAAATCATTGCTTACTGCCGCCACCCGTGAAGTTGCCGAACATCGAGATCGACCTGTTCTGGCACAGACGGTACATCAAGGACCCGGCCAACCGATGGCTCAGGCAATTGATGTTCGATCTGTTTTCGGACACTCGCTGACCGCGCGCTGGGCACGTGTCAGGCAGTTGACCAAGTGCAGCCGCATGGCAGCGCGGGCAGCACCGGCATCCTTGCGGGTAATCGCGGCATGCACTTGCTCACGCTCCCGCACCTCCAGTGCCCGTTGCTCGGTATCGCCCCCCGGCACTGCTTGCTGGGCCGCAGCCAACAAGGTATGCCCAAGATGGGTCATGGTGTCGATGAAAAAGCTGTTGCCCGTGCATTGGGCTATCTGCAGGTGAAACTCGAAGTCGGTACGCATGCAGGGTGCAGACTGCGTAGCGACACTCCCATCCAGCGCCGCCCGCATGGCAGCCAGTTGCTCTGAGGTGGCACGCTGGGCAGCAATGGCAGCCGCCTCGACTTCAAGGCAAAGCCGCAGCTCGATGATCGCCACCTCGTTGTATGCGCCCCCCATTCCAGGGTTGGCACTCTGGAAGTCACCTGCCGGGATGGCGTCTACAACGAAGGTGCCGATACCACGGCGGGTTTCTACCAGGCCTTCGGCCTGCAACCGTGACATGGCTTCGCGCACCACGGTACGGCTTACGCCACGCGCTTTGGTCACGGCTTCTTCGGTGGGCAATTTGCTTCCCGCTGGCAATTCGCCCGAGAGAATCTGCTGCGACAGGTCATGCACCAGTTGCTGGGCGAGATTCAGGCGTTTTTCCGGGGTGGCAGAAGCCATTGGGCGAACCTTTGCTAAGCGGAAGATCCCGGAGTATACCCGCTGCCCGGGGCCAAAACGCACTATACTGCCCGCTGCCAACACAAGAGCACAGTAATGCCGAACCCGACCGCCAGCCCCCCTCAACAGCCTCGCCGCCTGGCCGAAGCACTGGTCGAGCGCTTCGCCCAACGCATGCGTGAGGGCACGCTCAAGCGTGGTGACAAGCTGCCGACCGAAGCCACACTGATCGAAACCGAAGGCGTCAGCCGCTCGGTAGTACGCGAAGCGTTGTCGCGCATGCAGGCAGCGGGCCTGGTCGAGACCCGCCACGGCGTGGGCACCTTCGTGCTGGACATGCCGGCACCGGAGAGCTTCAACGTGGGGCCGGCAACCATCAGCCTGCTGTCCGATGTGCTCGACCTGCTGGAATACCGCCTAAGCCTTGAAGTACAAGCCGCCGGCATGGCCGCCGAACGGGCCACGCCACAGGCACTCGAAGAACTGCAGCAAGCCTTGGAAGCCCTGATGCAAGGCCCGGAAAAATCCGGCAGCACGACCAACGCCGACTTCCAGTTTCACCTGAAAATTGCCAAGGCCGCGGGTAACCAGTACCTGATCGATATCATGAAGCACCTGGGCACCAAGATGATCCCCCGCACGCGCATGAACTCTGCCTATACCGGGCAGAGCAACCGCAGTACCTACCTGGCCGGTATCAACGCCGAACATCAGCAGATCTACGACGCCATCGCCAGCCGCCAGGTGGATGCGGCGCGCGCCGCCATGTACCTGCACCTGAGCAACAGCCGTATGCGCCTGCGTGAGGCGCAACGGCTACAGGCATTCTACAGCGAGGCCTGAGGCCCCGGCGCGGGCTCTACGTCCGTATAGACAAGCCCTTGGCTGCCCTGCACCTGCCAAGGGTTGGCACCCCCGGTGTCAGTGAAGCGAAGCCCGTCGAAACGCGAGTCCTTCAGGCCATCGATCTTCACCGGGGCTGGCCCGCGAAAGCGCACTCGTTCAAACACCAGGCCCTGATGCCAGGCGCCATGGCTGCTATCGCCCTTCACCTCGATGGCAGCGGTGCGGGCGTTTTCCACGCTTACGTCGCTGACCGTGATATCCCGGAACTGCCCCGCCACCGCCGAGCGCTTGTAATCGAGCTTGGCATTCGGGTCGTTGTAATCCAGGGTGAAGATGAAGGCCTGTTTTGCCGTATTGCGGATGGCCGAATCACGGAAAGTGACGTGGCGTGCGCCACCGCCCATGAAGTTGGTGCTTTTCATGCGCAGCCCGGCATCGGTGCCATCGGAGACGTTGTCCTCGGCCAGGATGTGCTGAATCCACGCGCCGGTATGGCTGCCCGCCACGACCATGCCATGGCCTTTGCGGAAATAGTTGTTGAAGATCCAGGCCTCCTCCTGCGCCTTCTGGTGAACCGCATCCGCCCCAGTGCCGGCGGCGAAGTTGACGCAGTCGTCTCCGGTGTCGAAGAAGTTGTTGAACACCAGGGCGCCGCGGCTGTTGGCAAACTCGATACCGTCGCCGTTGTTGGCGTCGTAGGTACGGTGCGTGGTGTTAGCCAGCACCACATTCTGCGTCTCCAGGTTCATGATGCCGTGGTAGGCCGGGTTGACCACCGTGAAGCCACCATAGAACACGTTTTTCACATTGCGCAGGGTAATCAGCGAGGAACGCATCTGACCGTAGGCGTCCTTGACGTTCATGCCCTCGGCCACCGCTCGCTCCACCTGAGCCTTGGCCAGCACGCCATCGTGCATGTAGCGGCTGTTGTCGCTGGGCAGGTAGAAGGGCAAGGCTTGCCCGCGCTCGTCGAGCACATCCGGGTTACGCTTCCAGCCATTGCCGTCGATGGTGCCCTTGCCAACGATGCGGATATTCTCGAAGGCCTGATGCGCACGCGGGTCGCGCGGCAAGGCATTGATCAGCGAGGCCGGACGCACGGTGGTGGAATACGGGTACTGGATATAGCCCTGGCGCGGGTAGTCCTCGGCACGCTCGGAACCTAACAGGGTAGCGCCCTCGGCGATTTCCAGGGTCATGTCGCTCTTGAGGTAGAGCGCCCCGCTCTTGTACGTGCCGGCAGGCAGCAACACCTTGCAGCCCTTGCTGCAAGCATCGATGGCACGCTGAATGGCAGCCGTGTCGAGCGCCTTGCCATCGCCCTTGGCACCGTAGCGCTGCACGTTGAACAGCGCCGGTATGGCCGTGGTTCGCTGCACAACCACGGGGCTGTCAGCAGACTCCTTGCCATTGCGATCGACCGAGCGCACGGTGAAGTGGTACTCGGTATCGGGGGCAAGCCCTTGGGCGGTGAAGCTGTGAATGGCGATGCGGTGGTGGAAGTTGTGCAGGTCCTGCTCGTAGAACCGGTCGATGTACGGTTTGGCCGGTGACACCTGCTCGTTGTTGGCGTTGCTTGCACCCAGCAACCGGCCATTGGCGTACACGTGGTAGTCGACGATCTCGGCATGGCTGGCGGGCTTTTCCCACACCAGGATGATCTGCCGGTCGTCGTAGGCCAGCGTCGGCACCTGGACCTTTGCAGGGGCCTCTACGGCCCACAGCGGCAAGCTGCTGCCCATGGCCAGGGCAACCACGGCAGCACGCACCAGCGAAGCGGGCGCAAGGTTGGCATTCGGCATGTTCTTGTCTTCCTTGTAATTGCCGGGTTCAGGCCGACATGGCCGGGGCACGATCTGCACTGAAGTCGCGGCTGGCTTGCACCAGCATTCGTGTGTAATCGTGGGTGGCCTGGTCCTGGCTCAGTGCCTGGCAGTCCAGTTGCTCGACGATACGCCCCTGCTGCATCACCGCGACCTTGTCACACAGATGGCTGACCACGCCCAGGTCGTGCGTCACCATCAGGTAGGTGAGCTTCTCGCGCTGACGCAGGTCGGACAACAGGTTGAGAATTTCTGCCTGCACCGACACATCCAGCGCCGACGTGGGCTCATCGAGCAACAGCACCCTAGGCTCAAGAATCAACGCCCGGGCGATAGCCACGCGCTGACGCTGGCCACCGGACAGCTGGTGCGGGTAGCGGTAACGGTAGCTGTCGTTGAGGCCTACCTTGACGAGGATGTCGTTGATGCGATCGTTGCGCTCATCCATGCCGTGGATCACCAGCGGCTCGCGCAGTGCAGTGTCGATGGTATGGCGCGGGTGCAGCGAACCATAGGGGTCCTGGAACACCATCTGCACCTTGCGAAAGTGCTCCTTGGGGAGCTTGTGTTGCAACGGCACGCCGTCAATGCTCAGGGCTCCGCTCCAGTGCCGGTACTGGCCGGCCAGGCAGCGCAACACCGTGGTCTTGCCAGAACCAGACTCCCCCACCAGGCCAAATGACTCGCCATCTTCGACACTCAGGTCGACATTGTGCAGCACCTGGTTGAGCGTGGCGCCAACGCCAAAACTCAGGTTCAATGCGTGTGCTTGGATCATGGACATGGTCAGTTACCTCAGCAGGAGAGCCACAGTGGGTCGCGTTGCAACACGGGCAAACGCGGGCGGCGGTTGTCCATGCTTGGCAAAGCGGCCAGCAGGCCTCGGGTGTAGGGGTGTTCGGCACGGTGCAGGTCACTGGCAGCCAGCGACTCCACCACGCGCCCGGCGTACATCACCAGCACCCGGTCACAGTAATTGCGCACCAGGTTCAGGTCGTGGCTAACGAAGATCAGCCCCATCTGCTGCTCCACCACCAGCTCTTCGAGCACGTTGAGCACCTGCTGGCGCACCGAAACATCCAGCGCCGAGGTCGGCTCGTCAGCGATGATCACTTCCGGGCTGGTGATGACCATCATCGCGATCATGATGCGCTGGCCCATGCCGCCGCTCACCTCATGCGGATAAAGATCGTAGACGCGCTTCGGGTCGCGGATATGCACCTTGTCGAGCATCTGCAGCACCCGCTCACGGGCGTCGTTGCGGCTGGCCTTGTGGTGCGCCAGGTACGCCTCGGCAATCTGGTCACCCACCCGCACCACCGGGTTGAGCGAATACTTGGGGTCTTGCATGATCATCGAGATGCGCTGGCCGCGAATTTTCTGCATGGTCTTTTCGCTGGCACTGAGCAGGTCGACATCGCCGAACTGCAGGGCCTTTGCGGTGATCTGCGCGCTGCCGGGGTGCAGCTTGAGCAAGCTGCGGCCCACGGTGGACTTGCCCGAACCGGACTCACCCACGATGGCGAGCTTTTCCCGGCCCAGGGTGAAGGACACATCACGCACCGCGTGCATCACTTTCTTGCCGTTGACGAAGCGCACATTGAGCGATTCGACATTGAGTTTGACTGCTGACATAAAGCCTCCGGTTACTCGCTACGCGGGTCGAGAATGTCCCGCAGGCCATCGCCCAGCAGGTTGAACGCCAAGCTCACCAGCATGATTGCCGCACCGGGTACGGCTACCAGCCACCAGCACTCGAGCATGTAGCGCCTCCCCGTGGAGATCATCGCCCCCCACTCCGGCAAAGGCGCCTGCGCCCCTAGCCCGAGGAAGCCCAGCGCCGCCGCGGTAAGGATGATGCCGGCCATGTTCATGGTCAGGCGGATGATCACCGACGACAGGCACATCGGCACGATATGGCGCAGGATGATGCGTGTCGAAGACGCGCCCTGCAGTTCGACCGCCACCACGAAGTCGGCCTTGCGCAGCGACAGGGTTTCGGCCCGGGCCAGCCGTGCGATCGGTGGCCAGGAGGTTAACGCAATAGCCACCACCGCATGCTCAAGGCCAGGGCCCAATGCGGCGATGAAGGCCAGCGCCAGCACCAGGCTGGGGAACGAAATGAAAATGTCGGTGACGCGCATGAACACGGTATCGACAATGCCGCCGAAGTAGCCCGATACCGTGCCGATGAACAGGCCGATCGGGCCGACGATGACCGTCACCAGGGCGATGATGTAGAGGGTGATACGCGCGCCATAGACCAGCCGGCTGAAGATATCCCGGCCGTATTCGTCGGTACCGAACCAGTGCGCGGCACTGGGTGCCTGCAAGGCGTTGGCGAGGTTCTGGATGACCGGGTCGTGGGTGGCGATCCACGGCGCGAACGCCGCTACCACGACCAGCAGCAAGGCCACCAGCAAGCCCGCCAGGGTCATAGGGTTGCGGACCAGCAGGCGCAACACCCGCAGGCTGCTTTTGCCAAGGGCCTCAAGGCTGGACGCCGGGGCATCGGCCTGCCGCTTGGCGGTAGATTCGGTAGAAGATATGTTGGCAATCATCGGCAAGTTCTCGATGTGGAGTCATGGCCGCTCGGGGTACCCGTGAGCCCCCGGGCGGTACTCAACGTTGCTTGTAGACGCCGAGGTAGCGGGTGGCTTCGGCGTCGTCGCCAGTGAAACCCTTGACGTCGGCTGCGCTTACGGCGGTGTCGGTCATCTGCGAAATCATCATGATCGGCCCCACCTCGTCGTCGTACAGTTTCTGCGCCTGCTGGTACATGGCCAGGCGTTTGGCCGCATCGCGCTCGATCCCCACCCGGTCGATCAGGTCATTCAGCGGGGGGCTGAAGAACGACGCTCGCCAGCCCTGGAAGTTGGGCAGGCCAGCACTGTCACTGTTGTCGGGGTTGTAGACGAAGGTGCGCAGGCTGAAATACGGGTGCGGATAACGCTCGGCGCCCCGCGCCACGATCATCTCAAAGTTGCGCGCGCGCATGGCGCCATACACCTGGTTGCCGGTACCGGTGACGATAGTGGCCTTGATGCCACCTTCAGCCAGGGTCGACTGCATACGTGCGGCGATATCAATGAAGGGAGGTTCGGACAGCGTGCGAATGGTTGTATTGAAACCTTGTGGGTAGCCCGCCTCTGCCAGCAGTGCCTTGGCTTTGGCGACATCCAGCTTGTAGCCAGGGTCGGGCAACCGGGCCTCGAGCCCTAGCTGCATCGGCTGCTGGTTGAGCTTGCCGTAATGCGGCATCACCTGCTGGTCCAGGCCCTGGTAGTCGATCAGGTTACGCACCGCTTCGCGGACTTTGCGGTTGGCAAACTCCGGCTGCTTCATGCTCATCGCCACGTAGTACAGGGTGCCGCGCTGCAACGCTTGCACCTGGAGTGTGTCGGAACTCTCGATGGCCTTGATATCCGGCGCAGCCATACCGTAGGCCAGGTCCAGGTCACCGCGTTCGAGCATCAGGCGCAGTGACTGCGACTCGGTCATGTGGCGGACCAGCACTCGCTTCATCTTCGCCGGGCCTGCCCAGTACCCGTCGAAACGGGTCATCACCAGCGCATCGTTGGCGCTCCACTTGGTCAGGGTGAACGGCCCGCTGCCTGCCTCATTGGTGACCAGCCAGGCCGCGCCCAGGTCACCGTTCTTCTCATGCTTGAGCACTTGCTGGCGGTCGACCACGACAGCGCTGGGGGACACAGCCAGCGAGTCGATCACCAGCAACGGGTCGGTCGGCTGCGGCAGGTCGATCACCAAGGTATGGCTATCGGTCGCACGGATCAGCTTTTGAATGTTTTCGACACTGTAGCCGTAGGCCTTCCAGGTGGTAGCCAGGCCATAGTTGAGCTTCATCACCCGGTACAGTGACCAGGCCACATCTTCGGCAGTGAGCGGGTTGCCGGAATGGAACAGGACATCACCGCGCAGGTGGAAGGTGATCTGCTTGCCGTCTTCGCTGACGTCCCAGCGTTCAGCCAGTTGTGGCAAGTGCTTGTCCGGATTGCCCTGGTCGCGCTTGATAAGCGTGTCGTAAAGGTTGGCATTGATGCCGGAGGCATCCAGGCCGGGCGCGTTGGCCGGGTCGATGGAGAACAGGTTGACCATGCTCATGCCGACGATCAACTGGTCGCCAGGGGTTTTCGCCTGCACCACAGTGAGCGGGCCAAGCAGCAGCGCTGCGCCCAGCAAAGCCATACGCAGCGGCGGGAATACAGTCTTCATGGCGCATCCTTTTTTATAGTTATTCAATGTGTTCACGCTGATCGGGAATTAGCGGGTCCTTGGATCGAACACCTTGTACAGGGCGTCGCTTATCAGGTTGAGCGCGACGAAAATCAGGCCGATGATCAACACGCAGCCCATCACCGCGTTCATGTCACCGAGCATCAGGCTGCTGGTGAGGTATTGGCCGAAGCCAGGCCAGGCAAACACGGTTTCAATCAGCACCGCCCCCTCCAGCAACGAGCCATAGGCCAGGGCGACCACCGTAAGCAACTGCACGAGGATATTGCGGAACGCGTGGTTCCAGACCACCTGGCGCCGCGACAACCCCTTGACCCTGGCGGTGATGATGTATTCCTGTGACAGCTGCTCAAGCATGAAGCTACGGGTCATGCGGCTGATGTAGGCCACCGAGTTCAGGCCCAGGATCAACGCCGGCAGAACGATATGGCGCAACGCGCTGGTGAAGGCCTCCCAGTCACGCGCCAGCGCCGTGTCGATCAGCAGCAGGCCGGTAACCTCATCGACCATGCCGTCATAGGCCAGGTCGATGCGCCCTGCGCCACCCGCCCAACCCAGCCAGGCGTAGAACACCAGCAGGCCCATCATGCCGACCCAGAAAATAGGCGTGGAATAGCCGAACAAGGTAATGACCCGTGCGACATGGTCGCCGACCCGCCCCTGATTGCTGGCAGCCACCACGCCCAGTGGCAGACCGATCAGCACGCCAAACAGAATGGCCAGCGTTGCCAGCTCGATGGTGGCCGGGAACACCCGCTTGATGTCATCGAGTACTGGGTGGCCGGTGAGCAGTGCATTGCCGAAATCACCGTGCAGCAAGTCGTTCAAGTACAGCCCGAACTGGGCCCAGATCGGTTTGTCCAGGCCCATCGCCCGGTATACCTGGTCGTAGGTGGAGCTGTCGGCATCCGGGCCAACTACCGCCAGCACGGGGTCCAGCGGCATGACCCGGCCGATGAAGAACGTCAGCGCCAACAGGCCAAGCAAGGTCACCAGCACCGTGCTGGCCCGGCGGGCAGTACCCGATACACGGGCACCCATTACAGAGGCAGTCGAAGCAAACATAACAGGCTCCTGAAAAAGCATTCACCAATCACGCAGGCTTGACCTCAGCGCGACTTGTAGACGTCTTTGTAACGGGTGGTGGCCGCGGTATGGCCTTGGTAGTCCTGCACATCGTGGTAGAGCACCACGGTGTCGGTCATCTGCGACACGGGCAGAATGGCCCCCACCTGCTCGTCCAGGGTTTTCTGGATTTGCTGGTACTGGGCCAGTTGCTGCGCCTTGTCGGGCTCGACTTCCGCCTGCTCGATCAGGTTGTTCAGCTCGGGGCTGTAGAACGAGGTACGCCAGCCCTGGAAGTTGCTCAGCTTGGCTTCGTCGCGGTTGTCCGGGTTGTACACCAGGGTGCGCAGGCTTGAATGCGGATGCCGTTCAGCACCACCGCCGCCGCGCCCGACCAGGATGTCGAAGCTGCGCTCACGCATGGCACCGTAGATCTGGTTGCCGGTACCGGTGACGATGGTGGCCTTGATACCGGCCTGGGCCAAGGTCGACTGCAGGCTGGACGCAATGTTGATGAAAGGTGGCTCGGTGAGCACGCGGATGGTGGTCTTGAAGCCCTCGGGGTAGCCCGCTTCGGCCAGCAGTTTTTTCGCTTCGGCCACGTTCAGGGCATAGCCCGGATCATCCAGCCTTGCTGCCAGGCCAAGCGGTAGCGGGCGCTGATTGAGCTGGCCATAGTGCGGCATCACGGTCTGGTTGATGCCTTGATAGTCGATCAGCGAACGAACCGCCCGGCGTACGCGCACATCGTCGTAGGGTTTGCTCTTCACGCTCAGGGCAACGTAGTACAACGTTCCGCGCTGCACGGTCTGGGTACGAACGTTGTCAGACTTCTCCAGTGCCTCGATGTCTGGCGCGGACATGCCCTTGGCCAGGTCCAGGTCGCCCCGCTCCACCATCAACCGCAGTGACTGCGACTCGGTCATGTTGCGCATGACGATGCGTTTGAGCTTGGCTGGGCCACCCCAGTACCCGTCAAAACGGTTCATCAGGATGACATCGTTGGCGCGCCACTCCTTGAGCACGAACGGCCCGCTACCAGCCGCGTGGGTGGCCAGCCAGGCACTGCCCATGTCATCGCCCTTCTGGTGCTGCTGCACCACCTTGCGGTCGAGGATGAATGCGCTGGGCGAAGTTGCCAGGGTATTCAGCACCAGCAACGGATCAGTCGGCCGTGGTAGCTCGATGACGAAGGTTGAGTCATCAACAGCGCGCATGTGCTGGTCTACATTGCCCGCAGAAAACCCGTAGGCCTTCCAGGTCGACGCCAAGGCCAGGTTAAGTTTGAGTACGCGCTGCAGCGACCAAGCGACATCCTCGGCACTTAGCGGGTTACCGGACTGGAACGTTACGCCCTGGCGCAGGTTGAACGTGAGGGTCCTGCGGTCATCGCTGACCTGCCAGCTTTCTGCCAGCGCTGGCAGCAGCCGGTCCGGCTGACGCACGTCCTGCACCAGCAGCATGTCGTAGAGGTTGGCATTGACCTCGGACACATCCAGCCCGGTGGCCGCCGCCGGGTCGAGGGACAGCAGGTTGATCATGCTCATACCGACGATCAACTGATCCGCCGGGGTTTTCGCTAAAGCAGCAGGTACCGAGGTCAGCGCCAGAGACGCAGCAAAGACCCCCGCCCAGAGTGTGGGGATAACGCTCATGTGAGATCGCCTTCTTATAGTTATTGGACGCTCGGGCGGCACGCAGCGACGCGTGCCGCCATGCACGAATCAGAAGCTTTGCAGCGTATTGGTTTCGACGTAGTCGAAGTCGATATCTTCCCCAAGGCCAGGCAAGTTCGACAGGTGCACATAGCCGTCTTCGTCCATCGGGTCGACCAGGCGTTTGAGATAGGCAGGTACCTCGTCGTAGTCAAGGTAGGGGTGCAGCAGACCGCGCTCGTACCAGGTGCAGTTCTTGATTGCCCCCACGACCGCCAGGTTGGCGGCGCCGTTGCCATGGATCTCGCAATCCATGCCGAACGATTCGGCCATGTGCGCAACCTTCAGACACGGTGCAATGCCACCCACACCGGCAACCCCCGCACGCAGGATGTCGCACACATCATTCTTGACCCAGCTCGCCCGGCTCAGGTGCTTGCCGCCGAGGCTTTCCGGGCCTAGCACCGGGATATCCAGCTGCCCGGAAAGCCAGGCGTAGGACTCGGCGGAGTCTTCCATCATCGGCTCTTCGAACCAGGCAAAGTCCAGCTTCTCCAGGGCACGGCCGATAGTGAGGGCCTCGGTGCGGCTGTACCAGTGATAGCCATCGATCATCAGCGCAATGTCCGGTCCCACGGCCTCGCGCACGGCGGCGCATGCCTTGATGTCCATGCTCACGCTGGGCGCGAACGACACCGGCGGCATCCAGGTGTGCAGCTTGATCGCCTTGTAGCCACGGTTGACCAGGGTTTCAGCGAAGCGACCGTACTCTTCCGGAGTGGACAGACCGCCGGGCAGCTCATCGCCGCACATGGTCGAGCCATAGGCCGGCACCTTGTCGCGGTAGCCGCCGATCAGCTTGTGCACCGGCAGGTTCAGCTTGCGACCGGCCCAATCCCACAGCGCCTGCTCGACCAGCGCCAGGGCACGATCGGTCAGCTGGCTGGCGCTGCCGCGCTGCCAGTGCGCCAGGTCGTGCCAGATTTTTTCGCGGTCAAAGGCATTGGCGCCAACCAGCACCTTGCGCACGAAATTATCCAGCACATAAGGGCGAATGAGCTCGGGTGCGCCCAGCGCATAGCCTTCGCTGCCGCACTCGGTCCTGATGCGCAGCAGGGCCATCCTGGCCTGGGTCACATCACCTGGGTGGGCATGGCCGGCGCTGTCTACGGCGCGGCGCGTGGGGTAGGAAAATACCTGGACGGTTACAGCAGTAATGATCATGGACGTCTGAGCCTTCTTATTGGATTTGTGGCGAGTGAGTCACGCTCTGGGGCCATCCTACGTCATCATACAACATTTGAAAAGCGCCAGTTAAAATCCGATAAAACCTCCGGTTCATGATGCCTACAGCAATCATGAGACCCCGATATAAAAGCAAACACACCCTTGAAACACGCCGAATAGAGCCATCAATCAAAGTGATCAGACAACATTTCAATAATTCGTAGACAGCCCCACAGTCGTACGATAACTTATTTTAAAAATCACGGAGCGCTGACCACCTCGACCACCTTGCTCACCCGCCTCATCACGTCCTCAACAAAAACAAAAAAAGAGATCGCATGAACATCACACTTCGCCGCCTCATCGCCGCCAGTACGCTCGGCCTGTCGTTCTACGCCTGTGCAGACTCCGCCAGCATCAACTACCGGCACACGTTCACCGAAGATGACAGCATTCATTCCGACCGGATAAAGCTGAGTTACCGCAAGGACAGCGGCCTGGGGTTTGCCGCAGAAATCAAATACAAGACTGCCGGCGACCGCGAAGACGTCGCCTACGACAACATGGTCAACAACGGCCATGAGTTCACCGTGGACTACAACTACAAGATGAGCCCCCGGTCGACCTGGACACCCGCCTTCCAGATGGACAGCACCAAGGATGCGACCACCTACAAGTTCGGCTTGAAGTACAACTACAAGCTCAGCGACACCTGGTACGTCGCCACCCGCGTGCGCCACGACGCACGCAACCTCGACCGCGACCAGATTGACCACAGCAAGCCGGACCGCGCCAAGGACAACCAGAACACCACCCGCCTTGAAGGCTGGCTCGGCTATACCCCCAGCGGCCCATGGGCATTCGAATACCAGTACATCCACTTCACCACCGACTACATCCGCTACGACAACAAGAAGCGCGACTACGAGCAGAACCTGATCATCAAGTACAAGCTCAACAAACAGTGGGCACCGTTCATGGAGGTGGGCGACATCAAGGTCAACAGTTACACGGACGATCGCCAGGCCCGTTGGCGCCTGGGTATCCAGTACAACTTCCTGTAAGGGCTACCGCCCGCCCATGCCGGTGTCGTTCCTGCACGACACCTTCATGCAATTTCCGTAAAAGGCCCCAGCACAATGACCACGACCACCCGCAAACCCTTCAACCGCCTGCTGCTCACCGGTGCTGCCGGCGGGCTCGGACACGTGCTTCGCGAAGCACTGCAAGCACACGCCGACATCGTGCGCGTATCGGACATCAGCCCAATGACACCGGCCGAGGACGAGCATGAAGAAGTTATCCATTGCGACCTGGCGGACAAGGCCGGCGTACTGGCCCTGGCCAACGGTGTAGACGCTATCGTGCACCTGGGTGGGATCTCTACCGAACGCGCTTTCGAAGAAATCCTGCAAGCGAACATCATCGGCACCTTCCACATCTACGAGGCTGCCCGCAAGCACGGGATCAAACGTGTGGTCTTTGCCAGTTCCAACCACGTCACCGGCTTTTACCCCCAGGGCGAACAAGTGGATGCGCATTCGCCGCGCCGGCCGGACTGCTATTACGGGCTGTCGAAGGCCTACGGCGAAGACCTGGCAACGTTCTACTTCCACCGCTACGGCATCGAAACCGTCAGCCTGCGTATCGGCTCCTCCTTCCCCGAACCCCGCAATGTGCGCATGTTGTCCACCTGGCTGAGCTATGGCGACCTGGCACACCTGGTGGAGCGCGCATTGCTGGCCGAGAACGTTGGCCACACCGTTGTGTATGGCGTCTCCGCCAACCGCGACCTGTGGTGGAGCAACCGCTACGCCGCGCACCTGGGTTTCAACCCGAAGGACTGTGCCGAACGCTTCCGCCCGGCACTGGAGCAGCAGCCGAAACCCGCCGCGAATGACCCGACTGCTCATCTGCAAGGTGGCGCCTTCACCGCTGCCGGACCTTTTGGCGACTGACCCCCGATAGAGTGCAGAATGCTTCCATGACAGCCGAACTGATTATCGATGCACGCAATGTCACGGGCGAGAGCCCGGTCTGGCACCCGCAGGAAAATGCCTTGTACTGGGTGGACATTCCGGCAGGCCGCCTGCACCGCTGGCAACCGGACGGCCAGACCCACCACTGGACCGCAGACGAAATGCTAGGCTGCATTGCCCGCAGCCACCAAGGCCATTGGCTGGGGGCCCAGGAGAGCGGGATCTTCCACCTCACCCCCCAGGCAGACGGCCGTCTGCTGGCCGGCAAGCGTGCCAGTGTCGAACACGCCAGACCCGGCATGCGCTTCAATGACGGGCGCTGTGACCGCCAGGGGCGCTTCTGGGCCGGTACGATGCAAACCAGCATGGCCGCCGAACCGGTGGGTGCCTTGTACCGGTATGACGCGATGGCAGATGGCACGGCAGGGCCATTGCAGGCACGGCTGGGCACATTGTCCGTTCCCAACGGCATGGCGTTCAGCCCGGACGGCAAAACCATGTACGTCTCCGACTCACACCCGAGCGTGCAGATGATCTGGGCTTTCGACTACGACATCGACAGCGGCAGCCCGCACAACCGCCGGGTCTTCGTCGACATGAACCAGCACCCCGGCCGGCCGGATGGGGCTGCGGTAGATGCCGAAGGTTGCTACTGGATCTGTGCGATCGATGCCGGCCAGGTACTGCGCTTTACTCCCGACGGGAAGCTGGACCGCGCCCTGCCGCTACCGGTGAAGAAACCTACCATGTGCGCATTCGGTGGCCCGCAACTGGAAACGTTGTTCGTGACGTCGATTCGCCCGCAAGGCATCGACCTGAGCGACCAGCCCCTGGCCGGTGGCGTATTCGCATTGAACCCAGGCGTCAAAGGCTTGCCGGAGCCCATCGCCAAGGGCTGAATGAAGCCAGGCAGCGGCTGTTTCAGGGGCAATGCGCCCATCGACGAGATGCTGATCAGCGGCGTGAGTTGCACCCAGCCAACGTTGATCAGCAGCAACGCCACGCACAACTGCATCGGCGTGCAGGTATGCCCGGCGAGCATGGCGACGGATGAACACCGCCACCAGCCCCACGGCGATCATCAACTGGCGATGACCGGACAGGTGCGTTACTCAAGCAGCGACGCCTCGTTCGCCATCATCGCTGACTTCGAACTGCCCCACCAGCTTCTGCAACTTGCCAGCATCCACCTTCACCTTCTGCGCACTGCTTTGCAGCACCAGGGCGGTCTGGCGCATCTCGCTGGAGGACTGGTTGACCTGCTCGATCGTCTTGCCGTATTCCACGCTGCGACGGTTGAGCTGCTGGATGATGGCGAACATGCCCTCCACCGCCTGGTGCAGTTGCACATTTTCGGAAGACGCGTCCTCCGCCAGGCGCAGGCTGTTGTCGACATCCTGCACGCCCTGCTCCATGAAGCTTACCGCCTGCCGGGTTTCGCCCTGCAGGCTCTCGACCATATGGCGAATGTCGTCGGCGGCACGCGAGGTGCGTGCGGCCAGGCTGCGCACCTCGTCGGCCACCACCGCGAAGCCACGACCATGCTCCCCGGCCCGCGCCGCCTCGATAGCGGCATTGAGCGCCAGCAGGTTGGTCTGGTTGGTGATTTCGCTGATCAACCCGGTGATGTTGTCGATCTCGACCATGCGGCTGTCGAGCCGTTGCACGCTGGATGATGAGCGCGCCACCACATCGCGGATCGACTGGGTGCCCGCCTGCACCGCCTGGTACTGCGCGCGTGCGCGGCTGACCACTTCGTCCATGGCCTGTTTCATCTGCTCGGCGCTGACCGAGGCCTGCTGCAGTTCGCCGAGTTGCTCTTCCATGATGATCATCATCTGGTGCACGGCGTCGGCCACGTCGGCGGAGCTTACGCTGGCCTCCTGGCTGCGCCCGAGCATCATCTGGTTGGTGCTGCCAACCGTGCGACTGGCCTTGACCACCTGCCCGACCACCGTGTCCAGGCGGTCGATGAAGCTGTTGATCCAGCGCGCCATGTCGCCGCTCTCATCATTGGCCAAGGTACTGGTATCCAGGCGCTGGCGCAGGTTGCCTTCACCCTCGGCGATGGTGCACAGCACACTGCTCATGCCATTCAACCTGGCGGCCAGGCGCTTGGGCCCGAGCACGCCGAACAACAAGGTGGCGCCCAGCATGCTCAAGGCCTCGATCGCGTCAGTCAGTCCTTGCGGCAGGCCTGCATAGTGCTGCACCCAGTAATTGCAGCCGAACAGCCCCGCCATGATCGCTACATAGGGTTTCATCAACCCGTAGCTCAGCGAACGCCGGCGATAGACCTCCTCCAGATCTGCCTCGCACATCATGCCCCAGCGGTCGGGTGAGCCTGGCAACTGGAAGGTCACGCCCTTGCCCACCACTGGCACATGACGGTAGTCGGAATAGCCGGGGTAGGTCACGAACAGGTTGGCACCCCGCCTGATCGTCTCCCTCACGCCAGGGTGCAGTTCCCGCGTGGAAGGGTCGGTGAAACGAAGCTCCAGCTCGGTATGACGCTGGACCTGCACGGTGGTCCAGGGGGTGTGCACACCGTTCTTGAGGTTTTCGCCATGGGTGAAGGTGGCGTCCTCGAAGCGCGAACGGGACAACGCGGTACCGGGCTGTATGCCAGGGTCGAAGCGCGATTGCGCCATGAACAGGTAGTTGTCGCCCGACTCGGGGTAAATGTGCCCTGCCTCGCGCTGGATCAGGTCACCCAGCACATCGTTGGGCACCCGCCCACACAAACAACCTAGCACTTTGCTCTCGTGCATCAGGGGCTGGTAGAACATCAACGTGACTTCATCGTGGAAGCGCGAGGAAGACGGGCCGACCTGCAAGGTCAGCGGGTCGCTGTAGGGCCCGTGCAGAAACGGTGCTTTCAGCCCTTGCGCCAGGGCTGCCAAGTGCTCGATGCGTGGCGTGCCACGCTGGGGCCAGGTCGAAGCGATGACGATGCCGTGGGCATCGACGACAAACAGCTCGGAAAAGTCCTCAGCCTGGGCCAGCGTGTTGCGCAACATTGCGCTATCGACTTGAGCGAGCCCGGGCGCCACCTGCTCGGCCAGGTCGGCCAGGTGTTCCCACTGCTCGCGCACCCACTCATGCAGCAACTGCACGCGGGTCTGGGCGATGGCTTCGAACGTTTGCTCGACCTGCGGGTAACTGGCCCGATTAAGGCGGCACGCCCAGCCCATGCTGAATTTGCCGGTTTTGCCAAACCACGGCAGCCAACCCTTTTCACTCGACGATAACTGCATCGAACCACTGGAAAGCGACATTATCTTCACCATACGCGACATCGAATGGCAATCTGATAGCAAGTCGCACGCCAACGGCGGGAGGCGTGATTAATCGGCCGTCCCGCGGAGTGGATGCACTTCATCAGTGCAAGGTGCCGGCAGGTAAACCCCGGAGCGCACCAGGCAGGGGCAAAAATGAGGGGTTTAAGCATTCAACTGAAATGAGACAAATAGCCTCCAGAACTGCTCGCAGATCGCACAACAGTTCGATAATCGCACAAATTCAGCCAAACCCTCTCTACTGTTGCCCTATCTTGCGGCACGCTATAGCGAAAGTCAGCAAGCCATTTCAAGTGCTGACAGGCCCCATCGCTTCACGCGCTCCGGCCAGCCCGACAACCACAACTCCAGGAACAACCAGGAGCTCGCCTTGATCAATAAAACGTACGAGTCCATCGCCAGCGCGGTGGAAGGGATCACCGACGGTTCGACCATCATGGTCGGTGGCTTCGGCACGGCTGGCATGCCGTCCGAGCTGATCGATGGCCTCATTGCCACCGGTGCCCGCGACCTGACCATCATCAGCAACAACGCCGGCAACGGCGAGATCGGCCTGGCCGCCCTGCTCATGGCAGGCAGCGTGCGCAAGGTGATCTGCTCGTTCCCGCGCCAGTCCGACTCCTACGTGTTCGACGAACTGTACCGGGCGGGCAAGATCGAACTGGAAGTGGTCCCGCAGGGCAACCTGGCCGAGCGTATCCGCGCCGCAGGCTCCGGCATTGGTGCGTTCTTCTCACCGACCGGCTACGGCACCCTGTTGGCCGAGGGCAAGGAAACCCGTGAGATAGACGGCCGCATGTACGTGCTGGAAATGCCGCTGCACGCCGACTTCGCACTGATCAAGGCGCACAAGGGTGACCGTTGGGGCAACCTGACCTACCGCAAGGCCGCCCGCAACTTCGGCCCGATCATGGCCATGGCTGCCAAGACCGCCATCGCCCAGGTCGACCAGGTCGTCGAACTCGGTGAACTGGATCCGGAACACATCATCACCCCGGGTATCTTCGTCCAGCGCGTGGTCGCCGTCACCGGTGCTGCCGCTTCTTCGATTGCCAAAGCTGTCTGAGGCCTGCCATGACCATCACCAAAAAGCTCTCCCGCACCGAGATGGCCCAACGCGTGGCCGCAGACATCCAGGAAGGCGCGTACGTAAACCTGGGCATTGGCGCGCCAACCCTGGTGGCCAACTACCTGGGCGACAAGGAAGTGTTCCTGCACAGCGAAAACGGCCTGCTGGGCATGGGCCCAAGCCCTGCGCCGGGCGAGGAAGACGATGACCTGATCAACGCCGGCAAGCAGCACGTCACCCTGCTGACCGGTGGTGCCTTCTTCCACCATGCCGATTCGTTCTCGATGATGCGTGGCGGCCACCTGGACATCGCCGTACTGGGTGCCTTCCAGGTGTCGGTCAAGGGCGACCTGGCCAACTGGCACACGGGTGCCGAAGGTTCGATCCCGGCCGTAGGCGGCGCAATGGACCTGGCCACCGGCGCCCGCCAGGTGTTCGTGATGATGGACCACCTGACCAAGACCGGCGAAAGCAAGCTGGTGCCCGAGTGCACCTACCCGCTGACCGGTATCGCGTGCGTCAGCCGCATCTACACCGACCTGGCCGTGCTGGAAGTGACACCGGAAGGGCTGAAAGTGGTCGAAATCTGCGCGGACATCGACTTTGACGAACTGCAGAAACTCAGTGGCGTGCCGCTAATCAAGTAATCCAGAAAGCCCGCGGGCTTTCCATGCCCACTGCGGCACTCTCAACAGTGCCGCACTAGCGCTGCACGGCAGCCCCGGCAATTCGTGTATCCACGCTGAAATCCAGGGGCTGCTCCGCAGCCCTTTCGCGACACAAGGCTTGCGCTGTTTTCGCCAACCCGCGAAGGGGGCGCGCGGCGTTGAGGCCTCTCTTCCAATCGTTTGGGAGCTGACAGACGGGAACACGCGTAGAGATCAGCCCAATAAGCCATCGAGCGAGAGCCAGAAAGCGGCGTGCAAAATCCCCGACCGCGACTTTACGCCTTTTTTACTCGACATTACCGTAAAGCAAGCAATACTGCCGGCACTGTCCCAACGAGCTCCCTCAATGCCGCTGCCTGCATTGCGTTTCATTGCCTTCATTATTGGCGTATTCCTGATCACATTGGCCGTCAGCATGGTGATTCCGATGCTGACGTTGCTGTGGTACGACCGCAGCGACGACCTCGGCGCATTCGTCTGGTCGAGCCTGATCGTTCTGTGCGTCGGCCTGCTTCCGGTAGCCCGGGGCGTCCCCGACATACCGCAACTGCGGACCAGGGACATGTATTTCCTCACGACGGCAAGCTGGGTCATCGTGTGTGCATTTGCGGCGCTGCCGATGGTGTTAATTCGCGACATCAGTTACACGGACGCGTTCTTCGAAACCATGTCGGGAATTACCACCACCGGCTCGACCGTGCTGACAGGCCTGGACAGTGCATCACCGGGGCTACTGATATGGCGTTCCCTGCTGCACTGGCTGGGAGGCATTGGATTTATCGGCATGGCCGTGGCGATCCTGCCACTGCTGCGCGTGGGCGGCATGCGCCTGTTCCAGACCGAGTCTTCGGATTGGTCTGACAAAGTGACGCCACGTTCGCATGTGGCTGCCAAGATGATACTGCTGGTCTACCTGGCCCTGACAGCATTGGGAACAGGGGCGTTGTGGGCTGCCGGCATGACCCCGTTCGAAGCCATCAATCATTCGATGTCGCTGATTTCAACCGGTGGTTACTCGACCTCGGATGCCTCGCTGGCTCATTGGCCACAGCCTGCGGTGCATTGGGTAGCTGTGGTCATCATGATACTCGGCAGCCTGCCCTTCACACTCTATGTCGCCACGCTGCGCGGCCATCGACGCATCCTGCTCACGGACCATCAAGTTCGCGGTTTCATTGGTTTTCTCGTCTTCGTCTGGCTCACCGTCGGAACCTGGCTCTGCCTGCACAGCGATCTGGCCTGGTGGGATGCGTTTCGTATCGTTGCGGTCAATGTGACCTCGGTGGTGACCACCACAGGCGTTGCCTTGGGTGATTACACGCTCTGGGGCAGCTTCGCCATCATGCTGTTCTTTTACCTGACGTTCGTCGGCGGGTGCTCAGGCTCCACCGCCGGCGGTTTGAAAATATTCCGTTTCCAGGTGGCCGCTGCCTTGCTTGTCAGCAGCCTGAAGCAGTTGATCCATCCACGGGCAACGATCTCGAAGAAATACAATGGGCACCCCATCGATGAAGAGATCGTACGGTCACTGCTGACGTTCTCCTTCTTCTTCTCCGTCACCATCGCAGTCATCGCCCTTGGCCTCTCTCTGATAGGGCTCGACTGGATGACGGCGTTGAGCGGGGCGGCCACCGCGGTGTGCAACGTCGGCCCAGGCCTGGGGACGATTATCGGGCCTGTAGGTAATTTCGCCTCGTTGCCGGACGCAGCGAAATGGTTGCTGACGGTTGGCATGCTACTTGGACGGCTCGAGATCCTCACCGTACTGGTACTGGTCTCGCCGGCCTTCTGGCGATTCTAGGCCTGAGGTCATACAACCAATCAGCCAGAAGACCTCTGGACTCCCCGCATGCCCCGCCTTTGCGGTGGGCTAGGCGGTGTAGCCTGGGCCAGCCTGCCACTGCTCGATTTTACCCTCGCGTGGCAGCACGGTGTCGAACGCTGGGCGAAGGCATTACCGAACCCCAAAGTCGCAGCGTGCACAGCACCTTGAGACAGAACACGACCACCCTAAGTACCGCGCCCAACGACAATGATGCTGAAGAACGGAAAATGCTCCAGGAAAGCAAACAAGGCGAGCGCACTGTCTTCACAATGTGCAGGTGGCGGTGATCAGTTGGATAAATTGCCGTTCGCCAAGCCCCGTGTGCTCGGTAATCACCATAAACCGTAACGTCCGCAGGGAAAAATCCCAGACCGACGCCCCATGGGAGTGAATGGTTTGGCGCTTGTTGTTCATCTGAGAGTGGTTATTCGGTAGACTACCGCACGGGTGCCAGCTGCACGGTGCAGTGGGGCAGGTTAAAGAACAGCGCAGGTCGGGCCGCCATGCGGGAGCACCTGTGCCTATGCATAAAGTAGAATTACCTCGCGCCCAGAAACTGGCTGAGCGCGCCTTCGCCAACCTTGAACGCTTTTTGCACATTGAAGCGGTCAGCGGCATCGTTCTGTTGATTGCCGCAGTCGCTGCCCTGATCTGGGCCAATTCCCCGGCTGCCGACAGTTATGAAGCCCTTTGGCATACGCCGTTGACATTCGGCGTGGGCTCGCATGTCTATTCGCAGTCTCTGCATTTCTGGATCAATGATGGCTTGATGACCATCTTTTTCCTGGTCGTGGGCATGGAGATCCGCCGCGAAATCCACGAGGGTGCACTGTCCAGCCTGCGCCAAGCCACACTCCCCATGGCAGCCGCTGTCGGCGGCGTAGCGGTACCCGCACTCCTCTACCTGAGTTTTGGTCACGCGTCGGCAGACCAGCAAGGCTGGGCCGTGCCAACGGCGACGGATATCGCCTTTGCGGTGGGCGTATTGGCACTGCTCGGCAAGTCGATCCCGTCCAACGTACGTGTGTTCCTCCTCGCCCTGGCAATCATCGATGACATCATCGCAGTCCTGATCATCGCGTTCTTCTACTCAGGCGGCCTTGATTACACCGGTTTCGGCGTTGCACTGATCGGCCTGCTAATGGTGATCGGGCTTCAAAAGATCGGTGTGGGTTCAGCCTACGCCTACGTCCTTCCCGGTGCGATCGTCTGGCTGGGCATCTTGTTGACCGGCGCCCACCCGACCCTCGCAGGCGTCGTGCTGGGCCTGATGACACCTGTCACCGCAATGCCGATGCGTGAGCGCCCACTGGATGCCATTACCCGCTTCACCGGCGAATTGCTGGGGCGCGCCAAGGCGCCTGAGCAAGATGCCAGCGACCTCATGGACCCGTTGAAACGACTGCGCCTGGCCCAGCGCGAACTGCTGCCGCCGGTGGTGCGCATGCAAGGTACCCTGCACCCCTGGGTAGCCTTCGGCATCATGCCGGTGTTTGCCTTGGCCAACGCCGGGGTCAGCCTTTCGGGTGTCGACCTGTCCGTTGAAGGCCCCCAGTGGGTCATGATCGCCGTCGCTGTCGCCCTGGTAGCAGGAAAGCCGTTGGGCATCGTCAGCGTCAGCTGGCTGATGGTCCGCCTGGGCTGGTGCGTGCTTCCCGCCGAGGTCAACTGGCGTAGCATTGTCCTGGTCGGGCTGCTGGCCGGCATCGGTTTCACCATGTCGATCTTCATCGCCAACCTCGCGTTCGTCGACCCTGGCTCACTTGGGGCAGCGAAACTCGGCGTGCTATCTGCATCGTTGATCGCGGCCGTGCTGGGTTTGACCTGGGGGGTGTGGAGCCTACGTAGCGCAGCGTCTGCTACCAAAGCAGGTTCGCCCACCTAGCTACATCCGGACTGGCGATCCCTTGCAGTTGGGCAAGCGGATCGCCACTCCCGGCGCGGCTACAACCTGTGTCGGGTAGGCCTGTGCGGGAAAACACGCCATACTCTCGGTATTCCAAGTCAGCCATGTGTGGGCAATGTCCGACCCTACCCGACCTGCTCCTTCACTCCCCCGCCGTTCACGCTGGCGAGAATGGCGTCAGCGACTGGCGTTCTGGATCGGGGCATTGCTGGTGGGGCTCGTTGCGCTGGCATTCGCCTGGCTAGCCGACGCGGCATTCGCTTCGTTCAAGCGCTTGCTGGAATGGGCACCCTGGTCACCTCTTCTCATCACTCCGCTGGGTTTCGCGGCCCTGGCTTATCTGACGCAACGATGGTTTGAAAATGCCAAGGGTAGCGGCATTCCCCAAGTCATCGCCGCCCTGGAAATGCCCTCTCGCCGGCTGCGCGCCCGATTACTCTCGCTCCCTGTGGCTGCAGCACGCATGAGCCTGACGCTGGGCGCCCTGCTGGTCGGCGGTTCGGTTGGCCGGGAAGGCCCGACCGTCCACATCGGCGCCGCAGTGCTCTATTCCTTTGGCCGACGCTTAGGCCTGCACGGCCGGCGCACCATCGCTGGCCTGGTGCTAGCCGGAGGCGCTGCGGGTATTGCGGCAGCCTTCAACACACCGTTAGCGGGGGTAGTCTTTGCCATTGAGGAATTGAGCCGCACGTTCGAGCAACGTTTCAGTGGCTTGGTGCTCACTGCGGTGCTGATCGGCGGGGTCGTGACGCTGGGGCTGATGGGGCATTACGCCTACTTTGGAGAGATCAGCGGTCGGATGCCGGTGGGCTGGGGCTGGAGCGTCGTTCCTGCCTGTGCAGTGCTGGGCGGGCTGCTGGGTGGTTTTTACGCCAAGCTTGTGCTGCCCACCGACAAGGGCATACTCGGCCAGGTCTGTACGTTACGCGGACGCTATCCAGTGCGCTTTGCTGCCACCTGTGGGTTGCTGCTGGCCACCTTGGGGCTCGTCTCTGGGAATCATGTATTCGGCACCGGGTATGAAGAAACACGTGCGTTGCTGGAGGGGCAGCCGATCACAGACACAAGCTTTCTCCTGTGGAAGTTTCTGGCCAACGTCGCGTCCTATCTCTCCGGGATTCCAGGCGGGCTCTTTTCGCCGTCACTGAGCATCGGCGCCGCCTTTGCGCCGCTGTTGAGCTTGCTGCCCGATGTTGACCCTCAGGCAGGCGCACTTCTCGGCATGGGCGCATACCTGGCCGGTGTGACACGCTCGCCACTGACCGCCTCGGTCATCGTGCTTGAACTGACACACAGCCCGGACCTGGCCATTCCCATGTTGGCCGCGACACTGATGGCGGCGGCGATCTCTGGATGGGTGTCTCCAGTCTCGCTTTACCATGCCTTGGCCAAGCAGATTACCGACAAGCTTCATGCTGCCGCGTCTTCTTCCACAGAACCCGCCGCTCGCCAACCGAGCGCTACCGAAAAACCTTGAGCAGCACCAAGCCTGCCCTGCCAGACGTTAACGGGTAGTCAGGTAGCGGAACTGCCCTGAGGGGTACGGGGCTCCCAACAGGGCGGAACTGTCGCGCGCATTCACGCCTCCGTAGAGTCTGTTGGCCGCTTTAGCACCCCGAGCAACAGCAGGTCGAACGCCTTGACGGCCTGCGCCAAGCGAGCATTGCCGTCTTGGGCCTCCGCGATCCACACAGCCGCTTCAGCCAAGCTGCCGTAGATCAACGCAGCCAGCGCTTGAGCGTGCGCGTTGACGAAAACGCCCTGTAGTACCAGGTTGTCGATCAACTGGCGCAGCGACTCTATGCAATACCGCTGGGCCTCAGGCGAGCCGCCCCCCAACACCGCTCTGGCGTCGCGCAGCACGATGCGCTGGATCTCGGGCTCCAGCGCCATCTCCAGGTAGGCGTGGCAGCGTTGGCGGAAGCCGTCCAAAGCGTTATCGGCGGTCTCGGTAATAGCACGCAGGCGCTCGTCCATTTCAGCGTCGAGCTGCTCAACGACGGCTGCCAGCAACCCCTTCTTGTCGCCAAAGTGGTGGTACAACGCCCCCCGCGTCAATCCCGCCCGAGCGGTCAGATCATCCATCGAGGCGTGCGCAAACCCCTGCTCGCTGAACATCTGGCGGGCGGTGGCCAGTAACAGGGCTCGGGTTTCTTGCATTGCGGCGCGGGTGCGGCGAACCATCCAGCTATTCCTTGTGTTCTGGCGGCATGGGGTAGGCGTATACGAGTATTCATACCGCTTGCACGCATTGTCTTGGGCGCGAGGCGCACTGACAAGCCTGTCGTATCGTCGCGCGGTGACCGAGCCACCAAGCCTGGCGGCCAGCCCTGAAGCCGATCAAAGCGAATACGACGCCTGTCGGGCTCGGGCGCGCATGCGCTGGTAGCCCCAAAGCGCGACCAACAACACTGCGGCCCCGGCGGCCAAGGCCACGTTGAATCCGGCCTGGGCACCCCACATATCGACCACCTGCCCAGACGCTGCGGCACCGCCGGCAACTCCAACGTTGAGACCGGCGAGCAACCAGGTCATCCCTTCAGTCAGCTTGCTTTCGGGAACGATGCGCTCTACCAGCGACATCGCCACGATCATGGTCGGGGCGAAGAACAGGCCCGCAACCAGCACGGCAATGGCCAGCCCGATGATGTCTCCCACCACCAGCAGCGGCAAGGTTGTCGCCGCCGTCGCCAACCCACCCAGCAGTAGCAGCTTGTGTAGCGGGGTATCGAGTTTCAGGACACCGAACACCAGCCCCGCGACACAGGAGCCGATGGCATAACAGGACAGCACCACGCTGGCCGCAGCCGGCATGTCCATCTGCTCGGCGAATGCCACGCTGACGATGTCGACCGTACCGACGATCAAGCCCATAGCGACCATCAGCAAGGTCAGCAGGCGTACGTCGGCCAGCCTGAACACCGACATGCTGTCTTGCCCGGTGGCGGCATCGGCCTCTACTGGCGGCTCGGTGCCGACCTGCACCGCCAAGGCGAACACGCCGACGGCCAGGAACACGGCAGCAGCCAATGTACCGGCCTGCGGAAGTACCGCCACGCTCAGCCCTACCGAAATCGGCGGGCCAGCAATGAAGGTGACTTCGTCAAGAACGGTTTCCAGCGAGTAGGCTGTCTTCAGTTGCGCCTTGCCGCGGTAAATCGCGGTCCAGCGCGCGCGCACCATCGCCGACATGCTGGGCATGAAGCCGGCGAGCGCGGCCCCGACGAATAGGGTCCAGTCCGCCAGCCGCCAATAGCTGCAAGCCAACAGCAGAAGGATGCCCAGCACACTGAGCCCGGCGGCGGCCGGCAATAAGCGGCCCTGGCCATGGCGGTCGACCAGGCGCGAGATCTGCGGCGACATCAGTGCATAGGTCAGCACGAAGGTGGCCGCCACCGCACCGGCCAGGCCATAACTGCCGGTGATCTGAGACAACATGGTGATGATCCCGATACCGGTCATCGGCAACGGCAGCCGGGCCAGCAGGCCGGCCAAGGCGAAGCCCTTGGCGCCTCTGGCCTGGAACAACTCGCGGTAGGTACTGAACACGCTCGACTCTCCTTATCGAAAGGCCCTTGTGCAGTCACGCTCAAGGTAAAATACATACAGCTCGTATGATTAAAACCTTATTATCATACGAATTGAATGTAAATACTCGACGGGGAACGTCCTTATTCAGCCGCCCTGCCCCGTGACGCCTTGCGTGTGGCGAACACTCGTTCGCCGTCGAGCGAGAGTTGAAGGTGTGAGCGATGAGGCCCGCAGGCCAGTTGCCACGAACGTCGCTGCAGTCAGCGCACAATTGTAGAGCTTGCTTGAACCACCAAAGCCAACGGCCAAGAACCCTATGCATGGCTTCGCCACGTACTGGAGGACTTGCCGCATGCCGCGAAGATTGAGGATTACGAATCGCTATTGCCGTGGAAGTGAAAGTCGGGGAAGCCACGGTAAACCAAGCCCTGACCTTGCGGCAGGAGGGGAACGTGCATCGGTTAAGAATCGCAAAAAGCCCTGAATAATCAGGGCTTTCCTCACGCCTTTGTCCCATTGGGCCGGCGCGCTGCGCTTGCCATTTGACCACAAGATTCAATGACGTGAACCGTCGCATATCTCTGTCGCAGATAACGCGCATAGGCTGGCCCTGCGTTGGAGAACTCTGCGATGACATTGTAGGGACTTTTCTTTCACCCCATTTTCACGACACCTAGGCAACACTCGTCCTATCCCCCGTGTGATAGAAGCTCCCATTAGCCCGCCTAGCAGCGGGCTTTCTTTTGCCTAGAATTCGGCCGTTTGTCTTCTGAGTTGTCCGTTCAACAGGCCCAGGCTGTCCCTTGAGGACACTAGCTAGAGCCACTCTCATGCCACAACTCATCAAATTCGTAGCCCTTCCCCTGGCCTGTAGTCTTCTTTGGGCTTGCTCTGTTCCTGAGACGAAGTCGCCTGTGGAGACGCCTGGCAGGCCCGAATCCGCAAAGACTCAGTTGCTGGAAGCCGGCGCCGCGACCTTGCAGGCGAAGCCGCCCATTGAGGCCATCAACGCCTACCTGGATGGCTTCCACTTTTACAACGGACATCCTGATGTGCAGATGGAAGCGCATCACTACTGCTCCATCCTGAATGAGGATGTCATCCAGTGCGTCATCTTCGACGGTAATACCAAGGAAGCGAAGATCATGGGTGTCGAGTACATCATCGACGAAAAGCTGTTTGCTGGTCTGCCGGCCAACGAGAAGGCGATGTGGCACAGCCACGGCTATGAAGTCTCGTCCGGTCAGTTGGTTGCACCAGGCATCCCCGCGACTGCTGAACATGCGCTGATGGAGCGGCTTGCCCATACCTACGGGAAGACATGGCACACGTGGCACACCGACCAGGATAAAGCTCTTCCTGTGGGCGTTCCGCAGTTGATGATGGGGTTCACAATGGATGGCCAGGCTGACCCGGCGATGGTCGAGCAGCGCAATCGCCGTCTGGGGGTGGATGCGGCAAAAACCAAAGCTCAGCGGGCTGACATTCAAATCCCTGCGGCTGATCCCAAGGCGGATGGTTGGCAACACGGCAACGTTATTCAGATCACCGATCCAACAGGTGCTCATCTGCATCGTCCCGCCACGTCGACATCTGAGAAAGCGAACAGCCGTTCCAGCCAATAGGGAAATGCGATGGGCAAGACCTTGTGACACCAATAAAGTTGAACAAAAAGGCCATCCTCACGTGCCGAAGGTGTGGCGCAATTGCCAATTATGGCGATCTGATGCAGGCAGAAGGCAGACGGCTCATCGCCGACATCCGGCAGCGTCTGGCACTCTTGGAAGTTATCTAGCCGCGCTCAGATAGCCACACCTACCTATACCATTGCAACGATCTTTATCACACGATACGTTGCGCTTTACCATCTTTCGCGCCCCCGGTCAGCTCGCACGAAAGTAAAGGAAGCATCCCGCACTCTCCCGGCATCCGAAGAAAACACAGACTCTCTGTGTGAACACACGAGGTGCGAGATCATGGCTAACGATCAAGACAAGGCTGGTCAGCAAGGCGGCACCGCTCAAAACAACCCTGGCAATTTTGCCAATGATCCACAACGGGCGTCTGAAGCCGGCCAGAAAGGTGGTCAAATGTCCGGCGGGAGACCTGAGAATCAGCAAACGGGGCATGGCAGCGGCAGTAACCTTCAGGAAGACGATCCTCAGCGTGCCGGTGGTGCAACCCAACGGGGTGGCCAAGGAGGCCATTCCACCGGCATTAAATCTGACCGGGAGGAAAGTATGGACGATGAGTCGCAAGCGATTCAGGACGAAGACAGCGGAATGACGGAAGACAATCGCTGAGCAAATAGCCAGGGAGAGGGATAACCCTGGCTTCCCCAATATCTTCGAAGCCACCATTCAAGAATGACGGAATGACCGGCTAACGAAACAGTACAGTTTTCCCAGTTGATAGGCGAAAAAAAGCCCGCGCACAAATCGCGGGCCGATCAGAGAGCAACAACCGCCCTGATTAGTTATCCAGCTCGTCCTTGATGATCTTGCCGTCGTGCGGATCGACCTGAAACTCGTACTGCTTGCCGTCAGCTTTCATACCTTCGCCCTCCCAATGACCATCATCGGCCTCGATCTTGGTGATCTGCGTGTAGCCGGCGCCTTTTAAGGTAGCTTCGGCCTGATCCTTGGTTACTTTCCAATCTGCTCCAGGCTGATCCGCCCATGCTGCAGTGCTTGCCATTGCGGCGACCATGGCGAAGCCTGTGAACAGTCGAGTCATCGCTTTCATCGTTAACATCCTTTTTCGTGACAGTTATCGTTCCGACCCTCACGCTGATCTCGCCGTTCAGTTTGAGTGCGGGTCGACACCGAAACTGAGGTCTCTTCATGGAGCTCCGGCAGACAAGCAGTCGGGTGAGGCTTCATAAATCGTTGGATCGAGTGACTCGAGCTATCCCCGCGTGATAGTGCTTGCCCGCCTAGCAGCCGGCATTCTTCTGCCCATTAACCAGGCACGCCTTCTAACCCCACCTTGGTTGGCCAAGCTCCTTCTCGTATCATCAGCCCTCCCCACCTGGAATGATTGTCGTGAAGCCGTCACCTGGAAGTGCCCAGTCCATCCCTGCGAATGCCAACGGCCCGAAGTGGGATGTCGGCGAAGCTGTCAGCCAACTTTCCTGGGACGACTTGCGGATCATTAAAACGCTAAGTGACTGTAGCAACCGCTCTGCCACGGCCAAGAAGCTCGGCATCAATGTGTCCACCGTCTCGCGCCGGGTCGCGCAAGTTGAGAAGACGCTTGGGGTCGCGCTTTTCGATCATCGCAAGGCGGGGTATCTGCTGACTGCCGAAGGCGTCGAGCTGCGTGCACTGGCCGAGCGCGTTGAGCTGGACATCGTCAGTGTCACCCGCAGGGTGTCCCGCGCCGGCCAAGGCCCCCTGGGAAAGCTGCGAATCACCACCAGCGACTCGCTGCTGTTGTACTTTCTCACGCCGATCATCGCGGACTTCAAAGCCCTCAATGAGGGGATTTCCATCGAGGTGTTGGTCGGCAACCAGACGTTGAGTTTGGCAAGGGACGAGTCGGATATTGCGGTACGCGCGACCAAAAAACCAACGGACACCCTCGTGGGCCGCAAGCTCGCCAACATCGCGTGGGCGGCATATGGCAGCGTCAAGCAGGCGGCGATTACCGATCCCTTCGCTGAGGGTCAGGCATGGGTATCCTACTCGGGAGGCCTGTGCGGTTTGAAGGCAACGAGCTACGTCGAATGTCGAGTGCCCTCGGAGCATATTGCTTACCGCACTGATTCCGTGGCGGCAGCAAGTGCCGCTATTGCGGCGGGCCTCGGTTTTGGTTTCCTCCCCTGCATGCTGGGCGACATCACCCCAGGTTTGGTTCGAGCCGGCCCAGTGGTGCAGGAGCTTCAGGATGAGTTATGGCTGCTCACCCACCAGGACATCAGAAAGTCCTGGCGGGTAAAAGCATTCATGACGTTCTGCGCGGCTGCCGTGGCGGACCTTAAACCTCTGGTCGAAGGTCAGCAGGCCATCCCTGCTTCCTAGTTGAAATCGGAGGCGCCGTTTATTTGGCTTGGGCGCCGATCACAGCACGACACACGATCTCGATCAGCTGGGGGCGCTGTGCAAGCCGCGATACACCGATGATATTACTGGCCGCCTGCGGTCGCTCGGTGCCATAGGCCGCCTTGCGCACCTTGCCGACTACGGCAAAGGCTGCGTCCATGTCCAACACATACAGCGTCTCCTCAACGACATCCTGCATCGTAGCGCCATACAAGGCCAACAGCTTGGCAATGTTGTCGTAAGAAACCCGCATCTGTTCGCCCATTGACGAGAAATCGCTCGGACGACCGTCAGCATCCAGTGGCGCCGGCGCTACCAGGTTGCCCTCTTCGTCATGGTTGAACTGTCCCGAGATGAAGATCTCGTTCCCAACTCGCCGCGCTTGCGGATAGCCGTAGCCCTCTTCCCATGAAACGCCCCAGTAGGCGGTGTCGTCGTTAAAAGGTCGTGAAGCAGCCATTGGATTCTCCTTGGCGAAAAATGGATCGACGTGATCCGACTGGCCGAGATCCTAGCACCGGATTGAACGTCATCCATGGTGCATTAATGCGCCCACAAGAGCGCAAATGTGCGCCACTATTTCGCTGAGTGTTTCGCTATCTTGTGCTGGCACTCGGCGACATCCCGCCGAAAAACTCTCGCCACCGTTCAGCAAAAGGGAAGAACAATGAGCAAGCCACACACTGAAGTCCTGACCCCGCTCAACAGCCAACTGATCTTCATCGATCAGCAACCGCAAATGGCTTTTGGCGTGCAGAGCATTGACCGGCAGACGCTGAAGAACAACACCGTGGGCCTGGCCAAAGCAGCCAAGATCTTTAATGTTCCCACCATCTTCACCACAGTCGAAACCGAGAGCTTCTCCGGGCATACCTACCCCGAGCTGCTCGCGGTCTTCCCTGACGCTCCGCTGCTCGAGCGCACGTCCATGAACTCCTGGGACGACCAAAAGGTACGTGACGCGCTGAAGAAGAATGGTCGAAACAAGATCATCGTTTCGGGCCTGTGGACTGAGGTCTGCAACACCACCTTCGCGCTGTCCGCCATGCACGATGCAGGCTATGAGATCTATATGGTTGCCGACGCTTCCGGGGGCACGACCAAGGAGGCTCACGACTACGCCATGCAGCGCATGATCCAGGCGGGCGTGGTACCAGTTACCTGGCAGCAGGTGCTACTGGAGTGGCAGCGCGACTGGAAAAACCGCAACACCTACGATGCGGTCATGGAACTGGTCAAAGAGCATTCGGGTGCCTACGGCATGGGCGTCGACTATGCCTACACCATGGTGCACAAAGCGCCAGAGCGCGTTCAACACGGCCCAACCCTGGCCCCCGTGCCCGCATCGGTCTGATGCCTGATCAGCCCCAAAGTTGGTTCCTGATCAACAAGCGGGGCTAGCTCGAGCTGATCCGGGCTACCAATCGTTACGGAGTGTTCTGAAGCGTCAGACGAGGCTTCAGCGAATCGTGCTGCCCGGATCAAGCCATCTACAGATTTTCAGGATGAATTGATCCCATGCACAGTACTAAAGGCATCGTTATAGCCACCGTCGCGATTCAGTCGACTGGGCGGCTCAAACCCTGGCAGGTCACAACGGCTAAGCAGATGATGTTGGATCATCTGGATACCGGCATATCGGTCACCGCGCTTGCTGCAGCATGCGGGCTGTCGCGCAGCCATTTTTCGCGAATGTTCAAGGAATCCACACAGATCTCTGCGCAGCAGTGGTTGCGGGAGCAGCGGCTCAGGAAGAGTAAGGACTTGCTGCAGGCGTCGACGATGATGCTCGCCGAGATCGCTCTGGAATGCGGCTTCTACGACCAGCCGCACTTCTGTCGGACGTTTATGAGATCCGTTGGGATGACGCCGCAGGCTTGGCAGCAACAGCCCATTTAGCAGAGTCAGGTGTGCTATCCCAGAAGCACCCGTTGGCGGCGGGTATTCTGGAAACCATCAACGCGTACCTGCGAGACAAAGGGTGCGAAAGTGGAGCACCCGTCCCGGGTGATCAAACGCCAGCTCGGCTATGTGAAGACTCGCTTTCGTGGCTTGGCCAAGAACATGGCGCAACTGACCACGCTATTTGCGCTGTCTAATCTGTGGATGGTGCGCCGGCAATTATTGCCTGCTGCGGGAGAGGTGCGTCCGTGAGGGCAAAAAATTAAGTTTGCGCCTTGGTTTTCCAATAATCAGCGGCTGAAAATCGGGCTTCTCGGCATCCCCAAGCCGTCCATTTCCGGCTGATGGGCAACTTGTTCTGAGTTCCCTCAAATTAGCATTCGAATGGCCAACGAATCCAAAATCATTAGCCCCTAGTTCTAGAACATGGAAATCATTCTGATATTACAATGACGTTGACGCCCCAAAGCACTAAAGCGGATGAAATATATAGTCACCTCCCTCTTGGCCATCCAATGCCACACCAGCCTGTTTAAGTCTCTGCCGCAGAACTGGAATGTCGACCCGGACTTTCCAATCCGTTCGAATTTGGCTAGCTCTCATGAGTGCGTCGTAAAAAACAAAAGCATCGAGTAGCTGTTCTCGATCAAGCAGGTACACAGTAAATGCATTGCCTTTCCACGCAGCAACATTTAGCCCTAAGATTTCACAGACAGCGATTTTAGCCCGAGCATCGTCTCTATCTGCTTTTCGAGAGCACTCAATCTGTTTCGCCAGAACGGGGTCAATGATACGGTCAGTAAATAATACTTCACCTTCATCCCATACCTCAGGCGGACAGATTTTGCTCGCAGGATTCAGTGGGATGAACGGATTTATTTCCGCAGGATAGATTCGACATACCAACGGACGCTCGTCATAGATGCCGCAAAGGTTGTTATCACCCAGGTTCTGACAGCCATTTAGGGCATTGCCCGCGAATACTGCAATGACATAGATTGAGGCATGACCACTGGTGACCTCCACGGCTCGGCCTTTGGCATGAGCAAACTCCTCCGGACTTGAACTCCAATGAAGCTCGTCAAATGCCTCAAGCAGAATTGCTACCTCATGCCCTCTGTTTAGCCACTGCCTCGTTTCATACAGCGTAAGTGGAATCAGCCGTCCTTTACAGCAGACCCCACATCCGTTGCAGGCAAATCGGAAAGAGTTGTTTTCCATAGAAGAACTCGAAAATGCTCTCGGCGCACCATTTGCAAAATTGACCTGACAAGGCAACGCCTTTCAAGAAAATGACTTAAACGGGGCAATCACTGACCACGTAAGTACTTTTATCAATCAAGAATTTTCTTAAATTTTCGGAATAGTCCGCTGATACAGCCTGACGCACGCTTGGTCGAGTCATTAGCGATTGCTTCCAGGCTTCAACTCGAGGGAGCCCATCCAGCACGACATTCTGGGCTGGGGAGTTAAGCACTTCAAAAAACCTGAAAATCGGTGCCATAACAACATCGACCATACTGAATTCAGCCCCTTCAAAGTACGGCCCAGCGACCAAGGCAGAATCAAGCTTCATTAGTTTTCCACGAAGTTCGAATGCCTTATGAACGAAACCCTCTTTATCGGGAGAGTTGATCATTCCCCAAGCATCCCCCATTGCGGCTGTGGAAAACTCCATCCATGCTCGATGTTTAGCTCGCTTCAAAGGCACAGTCGGGTGTAATGGTACCTGGCGATACTCGTCTTCAATAAATTCACATATCGGAAAGCTTTCAAATAAAACAGTTTGACTTTCCTCCTCCTCACCTACGATCAATAGCGGTACCTTGCCGGACGGCGAGATTGCGAGGAACCATTCTGGCTTGTTAGCCAAATCGATGGTTTCACGCTCGAAGGCAATATTTTTCTCGAGCAACGCAATGGCGACACGCTGGACAAACGGACACAATCCATGGCTCACGAGCTTGAGGTTATTGGGCATTTCTTAGGCCTATATTGAAAGGAGGGCGAGACAGCGAGTACATCTAGGCCTACTAAGCCCTACACTGCCCCGCCCACGCGCTGAAGTGATAAGTAAGGGACTTTTACAGTCGACGTCCGCCGTCCACGATGATTTCAGACCCAATCGTCCATTTGGACTCATCAGATGCTAGGTACACTACCGCTTTGGCGATCTCTTCTGGCGTGCCGAAACGACCTGCGGGAATGGAAGAAACGATTTCAGCGTTTACCTGCTCCCTGTACTCAACTGGAATACCGAGCTTGTCATAAAGTGGTGTATCCACAGGGCCAGGACTCACAGCATTCAGACGAACACCGCGATCAAGCAGCTCTGTTGAAAGTGTTTTCGACATATTCAGCAGCGCTGCTTTGGTCGCCGCGTAAACCGAAGAGTTGGCATCACCCACATGAACACTCACAGAAGTATTCAATACTACGGAAGCCGGATTTGCGAACACCGGCAGGAGTGCCTGGATCAGGAAGTAAGGCCCTTTGACATTGATGTCAAAAGACCGATCAAACATCTCTTCAGTCCACGCTTCCATAGGCATCCATACAGAAACACCAGCATTGAGGAAAGCGATATCAAGCTGTCCAAAATGATCACGGATGTCGAGAGCGAGTTTTTTCTGGGCTTCCACGTCAGCGGAGTCCGCCTGGAGCACAAGTACCTCGCTCCCTAGCTGATTCTTAGCTTTAGCGATTGAATCTGGGTTCACGCCTGTAACGACAACTCTGGCCCCCTCATTCAGAAAATGTTTAGCGGCTTCGAGACCAATTCCGCTGGTGCCACCGGTGATCAGTGCGCGTTTGCCTTGCAATCTTGCCATTGGAAATTCTCCTGGTGTGCGGGGCCTTCATGCCCCGGTTAGGTGTACTATGTACCTATGCCGAATAATTGATAAGATGGCGAAATTGAATAGCATTCATGCCCTCCAAGCATAAATCGGAGAATGGAACGTGGATCGTCTGCTACTGATGACATGCTTTGTACGCACTGTGGAAACGGGTAGCTTCTCGTCGGCAGGTCGAGATTTAGGCCTTGGCCAACCGAACGTAAGCCGCTATGTAGCCGCCTTGGAAGATCATCTGAAAACTCGATTGCTTCACAGGTCTACCAGGAAGCTGTCACTCACGTCTGAAGGAGAGCGGTACTACGCGGATGCACGCCGAATTCTCGATGCAGTAGCTGAATCGGAATCAGCACTGAAGAACGACGTTACGCCTTCTGGGTTGCTGAGGGTGGCCTGCCCTACTGCTCTGGCACATACCTTTATCGTTCCTGAAATACCCAGATTTCTAAGCCTTTATCCGGAAATGACCCTAGACCTGCAGATTAATGATCGCTTCGTAAACCTTGTAGATGAGGGTGCTGACCTAGCACTGCGGATCGGTCACTTCGATGACAAGACACTTAGAACTAAACAATTAGGTTCATTCAAGCGCGTATGCATCGCTAGTTCAGATTATTTGGCCAAGCGTGGCACCCCTTCGACGCCAGAAGATCTCGAAAATCATGACTGTATAATATATACATTGTTAAGCACCGGGGCCACATGGCGTTTTCGTAATGTGGACATACCTGTCACCGGAAAGCTCAGAGTAAACTCTCCAGAAGCTACCCGAGAGTTGGTCAATGCGGGTGTGGGGATAGCACAAGGGCCCGAATGGCTATACGAGGCGGGCTTGAGCAATGGAAATCTTAAACTGATACTTCAGGAGTTTTATCCGCCTCCCGTACCTATCCAGTTTGTTTACATTGCGGATCGGCTAATGCCTAAAAGAGCGCTGGTATTCATGGAGTTTATAGCTGAAGCATTCGCCAACAGCTCCGTGATTGACGAACGCCACGCCTCACCCTAGCTAATGTGTCTCCGAGCCTGCTACCTCTGACCGAACTCGCTACCGGCTGTTAGTCCTAAGTGGTGACTTGAGCTATAGGCTTGGGAGCTTTATACACCAAGCCTTAACAACTCGAACACAGACAACCTAAATATTATTGAACCTGGACTTCAATAACGAAACACCGGTCATCTCTTTGGGCTGCGGAAGATCTAGGATATCTAGAATGGTTGGAGCGATATCACACAGCCGCCCATTACTTAGGCCGAATTTCTTCCCACCGGAAATGTAGATAAGAGGTACGGCATTAAGAGTATGGGCAGTATGAACTTGTCCAGACTCCGGATCCCACATCTGCTCAACGTTGCCGTGATCTGCAGTTATCAGGCAATTGCCACCCGACACAAGCACTGCGTCTACAACACGCCGCAGGCATTGATCGACGGCCTCCACAGCTTTTACAGCAGCTTCAAAAACACCACTATGACCAACCATGTCCCCATTTGCATAATTACATACAATCAAGTCATGATTGGCGCTTAAGATTTCTGCGACTAAATTATCCGTCAATTCAAAGGCACTCATCTCGGGCTGAAGATCGTAGGACTCCACCAGCGGAGATTTAACAAGAATCCTTTTTTCCAATGAGAATGGCTCTTCCTGCCCCCCATTAAAGAAAAACGTAACGTGGGCATACTTTTCTGTTTCGGCAATTCTAAGTTGAGACCTTCCCAGCCGGGCCATGTACTCACCCAGACTATTCCTAATAGGCTCTGGCGGAAAAGCACACAATACATCAAACTCTTCTGCGTAGCGCGTCATAGTGAGCATCTGCTCTTTGCCTATGACAAAAGGTCTCTTGAACTCAGAAAAATTATAGTCAGTGAGCGCTTTACACATTTGACGAGATCGGTCAGGCCTAAAATTTAATAGTATGACTGCATCGTTTCCACTAATTATAACAGGGCTGCCAATCGATGTTGCCTGGACAAACTCATCGCTTTCGCCACGTGCATAGGCTTCTTGAAGAGCCTCCAGCGCAGTTTCATAGTGAAACTTGCTTTGCCCTTGAACAATTAACCTGTAGGCCGCCTCTACCCGACTCCAGCGGTTATCGCGATCCATCGCATAGTAACGCCCTACTAACGACGCGATCCTACCTCCGCCATTGTTGACCAATTCAAGCTCAAGGGCAGAAATAGATTCTGAAGCGCTTTTGGGTGGGGTATCTCGCCCATCAAGGAACGCATGAACATAGCACTGTTCGATACCATTCGCCGCAACCAAACTGGCTGCTGCAACAAAATGTTCCAAGTGACTATGAACACCGCCAGGTGACAATAAGCCAAGCAGATGAATTGAACCACCTCGTTGCCTTGTACGTTTCAAAACCTCTAGAAAAGCATCGTTCTCATAGAATGAGCCATCTTCGATACTTTTGTTGATCCGCGAAAAATTTTGATAAACGATCCGGCCCGCTCCGAGGTTCATATGACCGACCTCGGAATTTCCCATTTGACCATCAGGAAGCCCTACAGCCATACCGGACGTCGCAATCTCACTGTAAGGGTAATTTTCGAAAAGGTAGTCCAGGGTCGGAGTGTTGGCAGCAGCTACTGCATTGGCTTCCTGCTGAGACCTCAGTCCAATTCCATCCAAAACAATTAGAGTGCAGGTTGTCATATGAGAACCTCTGAATGATATTCCTGGCGCGCACGACTCATACATCTACTTAGAGCTAAACCGTGCGCGCAATGGTCAGTCGGCATCTACGAGGATCGTCCCAGCACCTTAGGACGCCTGGCCTTCAAGAGCCTCTTCAATACGAAGCAAGCGGTTGTACTTCCCAACACGATCTGAACGACACAGCGAGCCGGTTTTGATCTGCCCGGCGTTAGTCGCTACGGCCAAATCGGCAATCGTTGTATCCTCCGTTTCCCCGGATCGATGGGAAATCACAGCAGCATAACCAGCCTCTTGCGCCATACGTATGGCATCAAACGTCTCACTTAGAGTTCCGATTTGATTAAGTTTAATCAAAATGGAATTGGCAACTCCTTGCTCAATACCCCTGCGCAGAATTTTTGGATTAGTGACGAAAAGATCATCCCCCACCAGTTGAACCTTCTGGCCCAGCTGAGCGGTTAAGTATGCCCATCCATCCCAATCACTCTCATCCAGACCATCTTCGATAGAAGCAATCGGATATTTGCTACAGAGATCAGCTAAATAGTCAACAAACTGCTCGGAAGTCAGAGACCTCCCCTCACCTGCCAACGTGTATTTACCATCCTTGTAAAACTCGGAAGCCGCGCAATCTAATGCTAACGTTACGTCTCGCCCTAACTCGTAGCCTGCGCGATTAACAGCCTCGGCAATAACAACGAGCGCCTCTTCATTCGAGGCCAAGGAGGGTGCGAAGCCCCCCTCATCACCAACAGAGGTACTCAAACCACGCTCTGAAAGCACGGCCTTCAAGGTATGAAATATTTCAGCACCAATTCTCAAACCCTCCCTAAAATTCGGAGCTGAAATTGGCTGAATCATGAACTCTTGGATGTCGATATTATTATCCGCATGCTCACCACCGTTGAGGATATTCATCATCGGCACAGGCATAGAGTAAGTGGGGTTCGCACTGAATAGTTTCGCAAGGTGTTCGTACAATGGAATACCTTGGGATGCTGCGGCAGCTTTAGCCGCGGCCAAAGAAACAGCGAGAATTGCGTTAGCACCAAGAATAGATTTCGAGTCCGTACCATCAAGAGAGATCATCGCTTGATCAATGATGCGCTGATCCAGTGCGTCCAGGCCTAGAATGCGCTCGTGAATCGCGACATTCACATTTTCGACGGCACGCATTACGCCTTTTCCCTTGTAACGCCATGAGCCATCACGCAATTCAAGGGCTTCACGGGAGCCGGTGGAAGCGCCTGACGGTACGCTTGCCTCACCTGTTACTCCACAACCTAAAGTAACCACAGCCTCTACGGTAGGGTTGCCTCGAGAGTCCAAGATCTCGCGAGCGAAGACTTTCTTGATGCGAGTGAACTCACTCATCACTACTTTCCTCCCATTGCGATGCACATCCAGCATATTGATAATTAGCGTCCAGCAACTCTTGTTGTTCGGCAAACTCAGCTCGAATATCAAAATCGCGTGGCCAGTCATTAGGCTTCAAATCTTGATCCAAACCAGACTCAAAAATTTTCTGTTGAACAACCATTTGGAAACTCCCTGACAATAGCGACCATACCCCGGAGCTACACCTAGGTGAGTACCGATTGCGTGGCACCGCCGTATATATCCGACAAGGATTAGAGGCAGATCCTTATAAGCATCAAAGCTGATGCATCCGCCTCTAGAATTATTTAAATTAACTGAGAGTTAGACTTGGAGGATTTTCATGCCGTTCGTACCACCCACCACATTGTAACTGTCACCCTTAGTGAGAATGATCCAGTCTCCAGGCTGTACCAAATCACGCTTCAGCAATTCGCCGATGGCGGCCTCGCTTACTGTCTCAGAGGGCAGTGAGGCAGGATCAAACGCTATTGGATAAACACCACGGAACAGCGAGGAGCGAGCCTGGGTAGCGCGATGAGGCGAAAGCGCATAGATCGGCACATGAGAACGAAGCCGAGACATAATCAAGGGTGTGAAGCCACTCTCTGTGAGCGAGATGATTGCCTTAACACCAGGAAAGTGGTTCGCTGTGTAGAGTGCGGCCAGCGCAATGCTTTCGTCACAACGCCCAAAGGTCGTATGCAATCGATGACTAGACTTTACATTGGTTGGATGCTTTTCAGCACCGCTGCAAATACGAGCCATGGCACGTACTGCCTCGATGGGGTATGCCCCGGCAGCGCTTTCAGCGGACAGCATTACGGCGTCAGTATTGTCGAGTACCGCATTGGCCACATCTGACACTTCAGCGCGGGTAGGCATCGGACTGGAGATCATCGACTCCATCATCTGGGTCGCAACGATCACCGCTTTATTGTTACGCCGGGCATGCAGAATGATCTTCTTTTGGATAGCGATTAGCTCCGCATCTCCAATCTCCACACCAAGATCTCCCCGAGCGACCATGACCGCATCACTCGCTGCGATCAGCTCATCGAGCGTCTGATCATCGGCAACAGCCTCTGCTCGTTCGATTTTCGACACCAGCCAGGCTGTCCCTCCTGACTCGTCACGCAGCTTGCGGGCGTACTCCATATCCTTGGCATCCCGAGGGAATGAAACGGCCAAATAGTCGAGATCCATTTGGGCAGCGAGTTTGATATCAGCTTTGTCTTTTTCGGTAAGGGCAGGAGCAGTGAGCCCGCCCCCCTTGCGGTTGATCCCCTTGTGATCTGACAGAGGCCCGCCCACAGTGACGATGCAATGTAAGGCTTCGGGCGTAGTTGACTCAACACGCATAACCACGCGCCCATCATCAAGCAGTAGCTCGTCACCGACACCACAGTCCTTCACTAGGTCAGGGTAATCAATCCCTACAACCTGCTCATTGCCTGACATGAGGGGATGGCTCGTGGAGAACGAAAAGGTATCGCCAACCTTCAACTCGATCCGTTTGTTAGTGAATTTCGCAATACGAATTTTAGGGCCCTGCAAATCGCCCAACAAAGCCACGTGCCTACCGTGTTTGGCAGCGATCTCACGAATCAAGCGAGCGCGAGTAATGTGCTCACTTGGAGTGCCATGAGAAAAATTCAAACGCGCTACATCTAGCCCGGCCAAGATCAGCGCTTCAATGACTTGCGGCGAATTACTAGCAGGGCCTAGAGTTGCAACAATTTTGGTTCTACGGATGGTCATACCGATACCTTCCAGGGACGAGGATTCTCTCATCTCACTGAGTAAGTTCGAAAAGTTATGCTGGCTGAGCACTCAGCAATACAAGGTGGGATTTACAGCCGAGACTGCGTGCCCCCGGGGAGGCACGCAAATGCCAGGGTCACTCGTCGACGATGTCCACGTCTTTTGTCTCAGCAGACAGGTAGACACAGAGTCCAGAGAACGCCGCGAGAGCTATCGTGAGCATCGAGATCGCGTAAGGCGTACCGTAATGGCTGAGGAGGAATGCCCCTACAATTGGAGCAGTACCACCGCCTACAATTCCACCAACGTTAGTAGACATCGCGAAACCAGTGAAGCGAGCGCTAGGCCCGAAAGCTTCGCCAGTGAACGATGGCACTGCACCGTATACCAAGCCATATCCGGTCATGAACAGGCATGATCCAGCGACCATCGGCCAGAACTCGCCGGTTGAAAAGAGGTGCCAGAAAGGAAAGGCGGCAAGTGCCGTCACGACAAAACCAATCAGCATCATGGTACGGCGGCCAATACGATCTGCCAGCGCCCCTGCAAAGGGTACGACTACCAGGTGAGTACAGATTGCAACCATTGCGACTGACAACACGAAGGCATTGGACAGGCCTAGCTCTCGCTGGCCATAGCTCAGGGCAAATACAGTGAAGAGGTAGAAGGTCGAGAAGTGGCAGATGTTAGCGCCTGCAACCAACATCAGTTGCTTAGGATAGCGAGTGAACAAGCGGAGCGCTGGAGATTGCGAATCGCCTGGGGTTGCAGCCCTCTTCTCAGCAGTTTTTTCAAACACTGGAGACTCAGGGACTTTGGAGCGGACAAACACCCCTACTATCAGCAGCGCAAGGCTGGCGATGAAAGGAATACGCCATCCCCAAGCGGTGAAATCCTCTTTAGAAAGCAAGGCACTCACGATCAAAAGCATGCCAGCGGATGCGATGAAACCAAAGACTGGGCCGATGTTATTGATCGCCGCATAGAATCCCCTCCTTCTTCTTGGGGCATGCTCTAAGAGCATCAGCACAGCGCCACTGTACTCACCCGCAAAAGCGAAGCCTTGGATGAAGCGGAGCACGCAGAGCATGATAGGTGCCCAAATGCCAATGCTGGCATAGGTAGGCAAAAGACCAATACCTACAGTGCTCAAGCCCATAATGATGAGCGTGAGGTACAGCAGCTTTTTACGGCCAATCCTGTCCCCGAAATGACCAAGTACAAGCGACCCTAGTGGACGCGCCACGAAAGAAATTGCGAATGACGCAAGAGAGGCCAGTCGGGAAACTGTTTCGTCAGTCCCTGGAAAAAACAGAGGCCCAAAAATAAGGGCAGCTGCGGTGCCATAAAGGTAGAGGTCGTAGGTCTCTAATGCTGTTCCGAACAGGCTTCCGGCCACAACATTTTTCATGGATTTCTTCTCGTCATGATCCATGTGATCGAGGTCACTTTCGACAGGGCTCGATATAGAGGTATGCATGGTTTCACCTTTTGTTATTGTAGATATGCAAGTATTTTCTTGCTGAAAGACCCTCAGAGATTATTCAAGACCTCTGAGTGCTTTGACGAAATAATCACGATCTCCCATCTGCCCACCTTTGAGAGCAATCTCCACATCCTTTAGGTACGGCTCGCGAGAGTGCATTTGGCACAAAGGAGCGCCGGGAGAAATATCAGACTTGATAACCAGAGCATCGGGTGCAAGCACTTTGGTTACTTGGCTCGATGTGTCGCCGCCCGAAACCACCAATCTTTTCAACGGGAATGCCTTAAGGATTTCAAGCGCAACTTGACCCACTTCCATTGCTAGCTGCTTCCCACCCTGAACCCTCGCCTCATCACGAGGCAGGCCTTTTTGCAGCATTGCCTCGATCATCTGCTCGATCCGAGAATCGCATGGGCCTTTGGCAGTGTGAATCAGAACCGACCGCCCCTCTTCCAGGTGGGATACAGCGGCCATGACCACATCTCGTATTGCGGCACTTTTTCGGGACTCAGTAATCAATGCGGCAGCATCGACTTCAAGCTCTACAAACCCGTAATCAATTGCCGTTTCAATCTGGGACTGACTCAACGGCGAAGCACTGCCTGAGATAACCAGTACCTGGTCTGCAGGTTTCAGAGGTACGGCCAGCGACGCTCGTGGCGGAAACACCCCAGCGGTACGCCAATATTGTGTGAGGCCGTACTCCACGCCGGAAGAACCGACGACGAAGACTGGAGCTGCGCCTGATGAAAGCTCGGTCAATACTTGGCCAGCGGTGGTCATATGAGAGTCGTCGGTACCATCAAACAGCACTGCATCATGCTGCTGTGTCATCTCGTCGACTAATCGGCTGAGCTCTGCAGTCTTTTCGAGCTGGCGAATATCGACTTTGCCAATCGACAAGCTCTTTTGCTTGCCGATATGGATACTCAAGTCCGCTTCATGCATCGGGGTAATCGGGTGGGCACTCATGATAGGGTGCCGGTCAATCCTGTGAACCTTGTGATCTGTCTTGGACAAGGCATAGAGGTTGCCGAAAACGCAGTAGCGGCCCAATGCGGGATTGCCTGCAATGATCGGGATCCCTTTGACATCATAGATGCGAGATGCCAGCTCAATGACGTGCCCAATGCTGCCCACGGAGTCGGCACTGTCAAAAGTCGAGCAAACCTTGTAGTGAATCAACGCTGGCGATAGACGTTTGATGCCCTCAAAAATCCCGGGCAACACCGCATCCATCTCGCCATTGGACAAAGCACGGCTATCACCAGCGATGCCGATGGCGTCAAATTCGCCGAGTTCCGCCAGGCGTTCTGGGGTCGGAGGAGCGAGGAACAGGGCACATTTAAGTCCAGCAGCCGTCAGAACCTCTAGAGCATCGGTCGAGCCAGTGAAGTCATCACCATAAAAGACCAACGGCAGCTTGGTAACGTGATGGGAGGTCATGACTTAGTTGCCTCCAAACTTCTGAAGGGCCGCTGACAGGGCTGGCCTACCCTCTGCGTAACGCTCAAGAGGCACATGCTGTACAGCAGCTTCCCAGCCTTCACGCATGCTTTGAACGCCTGCTTCGATCCCCATCGGATGACCGATGATGCCGCCGCCAGCGAGGTGCATCAGGTCAACAGATTGAAGCCTGTTGAAAAGCTCAGGCGCCTGGCCCGCCCATTGACCGGAGGAGAAGACAGGCATCAAGGGGCGCATGCCGGCAAATGGAGCAAGGCAACTCTTGGCAGAGGAGATTACGGAGTCGTCCGCCTCATAGAACTTGCCTTGAATACCATTAACGTGCAGATGGTCGATCCCGGCCAGCCGCCAGATCTTCTGATACACCTCGAATGAGAAACCTAGCTGGGGATAACGAGTCAGAGCTCCCCAGCCATTACGATGACCATGAATAGGCAACTGGGCATGCTTTCGAATGTGCTCAACCGCCGAATGCCCAACCCAATTCAGGCAAAGCATCACGCAGGTACCACCCGCCTCAAGCACTGCATCTTGGCGGCGCATCATCTCGTCGATGCTGCCCGAGATGTTGATAGCGTACATAGGCATGCGTCCGAGGCGATCTGCATGCTTGTGAAGCACAGGCATCACAGCACCGAGACGGGCATCGAACGAAGCGTAGGTAGGATCGATAAGCAACTCATCATCCTTGATGAAATCGATACCTCCGGCGCAGAGCTCATCGACCACAGAAGCTGTCTGCTCTGGAGTAAGGCCGATACTCGGCTTGACGATGGTTCCAATGATAGGTCGGTCATGAACACCGGCTAGCGCCCTGGTGCCTTCAATTCCGAATTGAGGGCCAATGAATCCCGATGCGAACCGCTCGGGAAGCTCCAGATCCAGCACCCTCAGCCCGCTCACCTCGCCAATCTCAAAGAGATTGCCGGCAATGGTGGTGAGCAACGCTGGGATATTCGTTCCGATATTGGCTGTAGGGAACGCGATTGTGACCTCACCTCGATGGTAGGTCTCAGAGGGATTGTGGCGAGCCAGGTAGTCGCTGTGCAGAGAAGGGCTGGAAACGGATGGCAGCGGCTCGATAGCTACGACACGAGCACGAGAGCGTTCTTTAAGCTCCGCCGATTCGCCAGGAAGTGAGAGGAAGGTACCGCTGGATTGCTCCCCTGCGATTACCTCGCTAACCCGTTCAATCGGGTAGCTGCTCTCTACAAAAAATCGGGCAGTAAACTCCTCTCGCCCGGCCTTGTGATCGACCATGATGGGTGCCTCAAATCTATTTGTTATTGTGAATCTGCCCGAAATGCCCAAGGCAGTTTCAAATCAATATACATTGACCCTGTATCAATCCAACCGATATGATTTCCTTCGATCGTGAGAAAAACTCACACTAGAATTCTAGCTATGGCCGAGGCTTCGGTCTTACGGAGGTGCGTATATGACGTCGCCAGTCAGGCCTTCGCTCAATGCCCTACGAGCGTTTGAAATGATCGCGCGCAAAGGATCGTTCAGCGATGCAGCGGATGCTCTGTGCGTGACTCACGGGGCTATCAGCCGTCATGTTCGAAGCCTGGAAGACGCCCTAGGTGTAATTTTGCTGACCCGAAATGCACATGGCACCAAACTCACTCCAGAGGGAGCACGCCTCGCCTCAGGCTTGGCCAGGGCTTTTGCCTTGATACAAGAAAGCATTGATGAAGTTCGCCCTCGCCCGCTTGAGCTCTCCTGCTCGGCGTCGATCATGATGCATTGGCTGCTACCTCGACTCGCCAAGCTCCACAGCAGCTTTCCCACCATGGAATTAGGCTTGAAAACGGGTCACGGCCCCATTGATTTCGCCCACGAAGGCGTCAGCGTAGCGATACGCCTCGACAGCATCGAACCACCTCCAGGGATCGAGCCGATACCCTTAACCAACGAATGGGTAGGTGCGATCTGTTCGCCTGCTTATCTGGCTGCGTCCGGCGTCACAGAGGTGAGCGACTTAACCAAGGAACGCTTGCTAACCACAAAAACCCGTCCCCACGCGTGGAAGGACTGGTATGCGTCTATTGAGCAAGAACCTGGTGAGCTGCTTGAGATGGAGTTTTTCGAGCACTTCTATTTACTCATTCAGGCAGCCAAGCTCGGCTTGGGGTTCGCCTGTGTCCCACGCATGCTGGTGGAGGCAGAGCTTGAGAGTGGCGCCTTGTTGGCCCCGTTTGGCTTTGCACAAGGGGCGGCAAAGTTGGTTCTGTGGGTTTCACCCAATGCAAGGCTACGCCCCGATACAGCAGATTTGGAAAAGTGGATAAAAAAAGAGATGGCGCAAAGCTAGACAAGCGCCCGCTTGGGCGCTTGCAATAGTGCCGATTACAGGTCGCCTGCGCCCCAGGCCAGGAACCCGCCATCCACAGGCAGCACAACACCATTCACGTAAGCGGCTACGTCAGATGCCAGATAGCTAACTGCGCCGGCAATTTCTTGAGTCGTTCCGTAGCGCTTAGCCGGAATAGCATTGCTATAAGCCTGGCGGAAGGTGTCGCTGTGCAACTCCTTGGTCATCGGGGTATCGACCGGGCCCGGCGCAATAGCGTTAGCAGTGATCCCGTATTCGCTGAGTTCCACAGCCATCTGCCGGGTCAACGCAATGACTGCACCTTTAGAGGTACCGTAAGCGGTTCGCCCCTTACCCACGGCACGCATACCAGCGACCGACGCGATGTTGATGATTCTGCCGAACCCATTTTTCCGCATGATTTGAGCGGCGAGTTGGCAGCACATGAACGTGCCAGTGACGTTGATGTGCATGGTCTTGTTGAAAACGTCTAGATCAAACTCCAGGAACGGCATGGTCTTGGCGATGCCTGCGGAATTCACCAGCACATCGCATCTGCCGAACTCGCTATCGATCCAAGAAAATGCATCTCTTACAGACTCCACCGAGGCTACATCTACCTGGCACGCGTCAGCTGTGAAGCCCTCCGCACGGAGCTGTCGCGAAAATTGCTCAGCCGCGTCGACGTTGATGTCACAAATGACGACATGATGCCCGTCCTTTGCCAGTGAAACGGCAGCTTCAGCACCGATACCCATCGCACCGCCTGTAACCACGGCGATTTTCTTGTCTGCGTACTTCATCGAAACCCTCTCTTGTTATGATCGCCAAAGGCTTATTGGATGGCTGAAGGCTAGAGCTGCCAGGGGGCTTTGCGCAATGGATAAAAACTCGTGCTTAGGAGAGGAAACCTCACACAAGCCAGCGCGATTAACTGCACCAACTGAAGCCCCATACTAGGGTGGCATACCGAGGGGTCTTCACAGCAAATAAATAGTGACTACGTTAAACACATAAAACTTTTAACTTCTATATGTCCACCAGAGGAAATAGCCGGGTGCTCGACAACCACTGAATTCACAACAGAGGTGAAATGTATGGGTGATGTCAAAATTTCCGCCATCCTTCCATCACATAAATATTTACGAGTAGCGACACCTGCCCGCCACAGAGAGGTGCCTGATGACCAAGCAACGCCGCACCTTCACATCCGCATTTCAGCGCGAAGCCGCCCGCTTGGTGCTCGACCAGGCTACAACATCGAGGCGGCGCGGTGGCTTGGACTGGCTGAGTCAGCCTTGCCCAGGTGGATCGCCCAGCCTCTGCGGAAACGTGGCGGTGTTACACCGACCAGTGAAGCGCTGACGCCTGAGCAGCAAAAACCCAGGAACTGGTAGCGCGGATCATTTGGCAGGCGCAGGAGAAATCGATCCTAAAGAGCTACCGAGCGCTTGATGGCCGAGGAGCAGGAGCGCGCGCGTTAATCGATCAACTCTGCTGCGAAGCGCCGGTTGACCTGTTGTGCTCGCTTTTTGACATGAGCGCATCGCCTGCCCAGCAGGATATCGGCTGATTCCTGAATCAACGGCACATCTTGAAACGGCCGCATCAGCTCAACGACGGGTTACCGCCTGCGATCGCCGAGGACAAACCTTGCGCAGGGCTCAGGATCACTTGGCCACTACCAGCAGCTCGCACACAGCATGCGGAAATGATCAAAGAAATGCGGGCGCGATCCGTATGACATAGAAAATCGGAGCCCCAAAAACGCAAAAAGCCCTGACTAATCAGGGCTTTGAATATGGCGGAAGCGTAGAGATTCGAACTCTAGGATAGTTGCCCATCGACGGTTTTCAAGACCGTTGCCTTAAACCACTCGGCCACGCTTCCAGCTCGTTTTGCGGCCGCCATAATACCTTAATGAAACACGCTGTCAAACTCTCTGTGTCGCGGGTTGCAGGAGCAATGGTAGACTCCTAGCATCTGAACGTCCGAAACCACAGGTTTACCAAGGAGTGTCGCCATGCGCGAACAGGATTATGCCGTCCACCACGGCCAGCAGGTCGAGCAGCAGGAGATCAGCAAGGTCCTGCGCAACACGTACAGCCTGCTGGCGCTTACTCTCGCCTTCAGCGGTGTCATGGCTTTCGTTGCCCAGCAGATGCGCGTCGGCTACCCGAACGTGTTCGTGGTGCTGATCGGCTTCTACGGGCTGTTCTTCCTTACCAACAAACTGCGTGATTCGGCCTGGGGCCTGGTGTCCACCTTCGCGCTCACCGGTTTCATGGGCTTCATCCTCGGCCCGATCCTCAACCGTTACCTGGGCATGGCCGGTGGCGCCGAGGTAGTGAGCTCCGCGTTCGCCATGACTGCGCTGGTATTTGGTGGTCTGTCGGCCTACGTGCTGATCACCCGCAAGGACATGAGCTTCCTCAGCGGCTTCATCACTGCAGGTTTCTTCGTTCTGCTGGGTGCTGTCGTTGCCAGCTTCTTCTTCCAGATCAGCGGCCTGCAACTGGCAATCAGCGCTGGCTTCGTGCTGTTCTCGTCGGTCTGCATCCTGTTCCAGACCAGCGCGATCATTCACGGTGGTGAGCGTAACTACATCATGGCGACCATCAGCCTGTATGTGTCGATCTACAACCTGTTTGTCAGCCTGCTGCAGTTGTTTGGCATCATGGGTCGTGATGACTGATTGATTGCTGTGCCGCAACAAGCCCGCTTAGGCGGGCTTTTTTGTAGGCGCTGGAAATGGGGCGGGCTGCGGGATGTTCGTCGGAAGAGGTTCAGCGCCTGATAGATCGAGCGGCGCCCGCGCAGCGCATCGCGAGCAAGCTCGCTCCTACATCAGTTTCGAGCCAATTATGCCGGCAACCGCAATAACTGACCAAAAAGTCAGATAACCAGGCAAATGGTCGCCGATCATGTCGCCATCCTGCTTTTCTCTACCGCTATCTTTCATCACCCCGTAGAATGCGCTCCTTTTTTCTTCCGGGGCGGCTTTCAGCAATGAGCTCACACGAACACAGCCCAGGCGCAGCGGCGCCTGCCAATGAACTGGTGCTTGGTCTGGAGGACAAGCCACGGCTGTTGATCGGCCTGTTGGCAGCCCTGCAGCACCTGCTGGCGATCATCGTACCTATCGTCACCCCTGGCCTGCTGATCTGCCAGGCGCTGGGCGTATCTGCACGTGATACCAATTTGATCGTTTCGATGTCGCTGGTGATCTCGGGTATCGCCACCTTCGTCCAGTGCAAACGCTTCGGCCCATTTGGCGCGGGGCTGCTGATCGTTCAGGGCACCAGCTTCAACTTCGTCGGCCCGCTGATTGCCGGCGGTGCGCTGATGGTCAAGCAAGGTACGCCGGTTGAGGGCGTAATGGCGGCCATTTTTGGTGTGGTAATCGCAGGCTCGTTCGTCGAGATGGGCGTGTCGCGCATCCTGCCCTTCGTCAAACGCCTGATCACCCCGCTGGTGACTGGCATCGTGGTGTTGATGATCGGCCTGACACTGATCAAGGTCGGCCTGATCAGCATGGGAGGCGGCTTTGGTGCCATGGCCAATGGCACCTTTGCCAATGGCGAAAACCTGCTGATGTCGGGCGTGGTATTGGCGATCATCGTCGTTCTCAACCGTATCCCGGTGGTGTGGATGCGCAGCTGCGCCATCGTCATCGCCCTCGCGGTCGGCTATGCGCTGGCCGGTTTCCTGGGCCGCCTGGACTTTACCGGCATGCACGAGGCCGCGCTGTTCCAGGTGCCGACACCACTGCACTTTGGCCTGGGCTTCTCGTGGGCGCTGTTCATTCCGATGCTGGTGATTTACCTGGTCACCTCGCTGGAAGCCATCGGTGACGTTACCGCCACCAGCAAGGTGTCGCGCCAGCCGGTCGAAGGGCCAGTGTGGATGCAGCGGATCAAGGGGGGCGTGCTGGTCAACGGCGCCAACTCGCTGCTGGCCGGCCTGTTCAACACCTTCCCTAGCTCGATCTTTGCCCAGAACAACGGGGTGATTCAGCTGACCGGTATTGCCAGCCGTCATATCGGTATGTGGATTGCCGTGATGCTGGTGTTGCTGGGTCTGTTCCCGAGTGTTGCCGGGGTGATTCAGGCCGTGCCGGAGCCGGTGCTGGGCGGCGCGGCGATGGTCATGTTTGGCGCGGTTGCGGCGTCGGGGATCAATATTCTGGCCAGCACCCGGCTGGACCGTCGGGCGCTGCTGATTATTGCGGTGTCGTTGGCGCTGGGGCTGGGCGTGGCGCAGGTGCCGGAATTCCTGGCGCACATGCCGGCGGCGATTCGCAACGTGCTGGAGTCGGGTGTGGCTACCGGGGGGATTTGTGCGCTGGTGCTGAACTGGTTCTTGCCGGAGGGCAAGGAGCAGGCTTGAACCTGGAGATTGAATGATAAGCCCGCACCCGCTTGCACAAGCGGGTGCGGGCTTTTTTGCTTTATCATGGCACCATTCCTTTGCATGAGTTAGCCATGAAATTCGCTATCGCGGTGTTCTCCCCGGCCCATGCGCCCTCTTCGCGACGCGCCCTGCGCTTCGCCGAGGCGGTGCTGGCCGGCGGGCATGAGATTGCCCGACTGTTCTTCTATCAGGACGGGGTGCACAGTGCCTCGGCCAACGTCGTCGCCCCCCAGGACGAACTGGACGTGGCTGGCCAGTGGCGCACGTTCATACAGACCCATCAGCTGGACGCCGTGGTGTGTATCGCCGCCGCCCTGCGCCGTGGCGTGCTCGACGAAGCCGAGGCCAACCGCTACCAGCGCCCGGCCGTGAACCTGCCCAAGCCCTGGGAACTGTCGGGGCTGGGCCAGCTGCACGAGGCCGCGCAAGTGGCCGATCGTCTTGTCTGCTTCGGAGGCGACTGATATGGCCAAGTCTTTGTTGATCATCAGCCGTCAGGCACCGTGGAATGGCCCCTCTGCCCGCGAGGCGCTGGACATCGCCCTGGCCGGCGGCGCGTTCGACCTGCCGTTGGGCATGCTGTTCCTCGACGATGGTGTGTTCCAGCTCGCGCCGGACCAGCAACCCGCCGCCGTGCAACAGAAGAACCTGGCCGCCAACCTGCAGGCGCTGCCGATGTTCGGTGTCGAAGAACTGTTCGCCTGCAACCACAGCCTGGCCCGCCGTGGCCTGGCAGCCGAGACCCTGGCGCTGCCGGTGCAAGTGCTCGATGACGCAGCGCTGACCGCGCTGATAGCCCGTTTCGACCAGGTGATAACGCTCTGATGAAGACCCTGCATGTAATTGCCCATTCCCCGTTTGGCGACGAGCGCCTGGCCAGTTGCCTGCGCCTGCTCGGTGCCGAAGATGCCCTGCTGCTGTGCGGCGATGCCGTGTATGCCCTGCGCAGCGGCAGCGAGCCGCATGGCCATCTGCAAGCCGCCGGCCTGGCCCAGCGCCTGTTCGCCCTGGACGAGGATGTACAGGCCCGCGCGGTCGGCAACGACCTGGCAAAGGCCGTGGACTACGCCGGGTTCGTCGAACTGTCGCTGCAATACGACAAGGTCAACAGCTGGCTATGAATACGCTCACCGTTGGCGATCAGGTGATCGCCCTGGACAAGGATGGCTTCCTGGTCGACCTGCAAGATTGGTCCCACGACGCCGCCGAGGCGTTGGCCAAGCGCGAGGGTATCCCGTTGACGGCGGACCACTGGGAAATCCTCGAACTGCTCCGTCAGTTCTACCAGGAATACCAGCTGTCTCCGGCCACCCGCCCGCTGATCAAGTACACAGCCCTCAAGCTGGGCCCTGAAAAGGGCAACAGCCCGCACCTTAACCGCCTGTTCAACGGCACCCCCGCCAAACTTGCCGCCAAGCTGGCGGGCCTGCCCAAGCCGACCAACTGCATATGACTGAACCTCGTCCGCTCACTCTGGAAACCCCCGCCGAACACCCGTTCGCCGAATTCGTGCGCATTCTCGGCAAAGGCAAGCGCGGCGCGCGTGGCCTGACCCGCGAGGAGGCCCGTGCAGCCATGACCCTGCTGCTGGAAGGCAAGGTCGAAGACACCCAGCTCGGTGCCTTTCTCATGCTGCTGCGGCACAAGGAAGAAAGCGCCGAAGAGCTGGCCGGCTTCACCGAGGCCTTGCGCGCCCACCTGCAGGCGCCGCGCATCGCCGTTGACCTGGACTGGCCCACGTACGCCGGCAAGAAGCGTCACCTGCCCTGGTACCTGCTGGCCGCCAAGTGCCTGGCCAACAATGGCGTGCGCATCCTGATGCACGGCGGTGGCGCACACACTGCCGGGCGTATGTATACAGAGCAACTGCTCGACCTGCTGCAGATTCCGCTGTGCCGCGACTGGGCCGCCGTCGGCAACGCGCTGGACCAGCACCAGCTGGCATTCTTCCCGCTGCACGACTGGGCGCCGCAGCTGCAACGCATGATCGACCTGCGCAACACCCTGGGCCTGCGCTCGCCCATCCACTCGCTGGCGCGAGTGCTCAACCCGCTGGGCGCTCGCTGTGGATTGCAGAGCATCTTTCACCCCGGTTACCAGGCCGTGCACCGCGAGGCCAGCCGTTTGCTGGGCGACCATGCCGTGGTGATCAAGGGTGATGGCGGCGAAATCGAGGTCAATCCCGATGTCATCAGCCATCTCTACGGCACCACGGCGGGTGAGGCGTGGGATGAAGAGTGGCCAGCGCTGAGCGAACGTCGCCATGTCAAGCCGCCCAGCCTGCAGGCAGAACACTTGCTGGCGTTCTGGCGTGGCGAAGTGGAAGACAGTTATGGCGAGAAGGCCCTGATTGCGACCATGGCGCTGGCCCTGCGTGGCTTGGGACAGCACCGCGAGCAGGCGTTCGTCACAGCGCAAGGCTACTGGGACACTCGAAATAGATCGATTTAGCCGATAATAGAACCCCGATCTTTGCGTTATTTCTTCGAACGATTTGGCCTAGACTGGGCTCCAACGACAAACAACTTTGTTTCAGGAGCTCACAATGGGCCTATTGATCGACGGCCGCTGGCACGACCAGTGGTATGAAAACGGCAAGGATGGCACGTTCAAGCGTGAGAATGCCCAGCGCCGCAATCAGCTGCCCGCCCCCGAGGCCGGCCGCTACCACCTGTATGTGTCGCTGGCCTGCCCGTGGGCCCACCGCACCCTGATCTTTCGCGCGCTGAAAGGCCTGGAGCCGTTGATCGACGTGTCGGTGGTCAGCTGGATGATGCAGGACCATGGCTGGACCTTCGATCAGCAGCAAGGCTCCAGCGGGGACCACCTAGACGCCCTGCAGTACCTGCACCAGCGCTACACCCAGGATGACCCGCACTACACAGGACGCGTGACGGTGCCTGTACTGTGGGACAAGAAAGAGAAGCGCATCGTCAACAATGAGTCGGCAGAAATCATCCGCATTTTCAACAGCGCATTCAACGAGCTGACCGGCAATACCCTGGACCTTTACCCCGCATCGCTGCGCCCGACCATCGAAGCACTGAACGCACGTATCTACCCCGCGGTGAACAACGGCGTGTACCGCGCAGGCTTTGCTACCACGCAAGACGCTTATGAGGCTGCCTTCGACGACGTGTTCAACGAGCTGGATTACCTGGAAGCCTTGCTAGGCCGCAATCGCTACCTGGCGGGTGAGTACCTGACCGAGGCTGATGTACGCCTGTTCACTACACTGGTGCGCTTCGATGCGGTGTACCACGGGCACTTCAAGTGCAACCTGCGCCGCCTGAGCGACTACCACAACCTGTCGAACTGGCTGCGTGAGCTGTACCAGTGGCCTGGGGTGGCGGGCACGGTGAACATGGAGCATATCCAGAAGCACTATTACATGAGCCACAAGACCATCAACCCGAACGGGATTGTGCCTAAAGGGCCTTTGCAGGACTTTGGCTTGCCGCATGATCGAGAGCGGTTGGTGGGCAAAGGGATTTGGCAGGCTTGAGAAAGCCGGGGCTGCTTTGCAGCCCATCGCGACACAAGGCCCACACACAAGGACCTTGCAATGCCTGGGGCATGTGCGATGGGCCACAAAGCGGCCCCCACGATTTCAGCTGTTCTGCGAACCTTCGAACCAGGCCAGCTTGTCACGCAACTGCACCACCTCCCCCACAATCACCAGGGTCGGCGCATGCACCTCGTGCTGGGCCACCAGGTCTGGCAAGTCCGCCAAGGTGCCGGTGAACACGCGCTGATTACGCGTGGTCCCCTGCTGCACCAACGCCGCCGGGGTACTCGCGGCACGCCCGTGGCGAATCAGCTCGGCACAGATGGTCGGCAAGCCCACCAACCCCATGTAGAACACCAAGGTCTGCGCCGGCGCCACCAGGTCAGTCCACGGCAGGTTGCTTGTGCCGTCCTTGAGGTGCCCGGTAACGAAGCGCACCGACTGGGCATAGTCGCGGTGAGTCAGCGGAATGCCGCCATACGCCGAGCAGCCGCTGGCCGCGGTAATGCCCGGCACCACCTGGAACGGAATGCCATGCTCGGCCAGCTCTTCGATCTCTTCGCCGCCCCGGCCGAAGATGAACGGGTCGCCACCCTTCAGGCGCAGCACCCGCTTGCCCTGCCGAGCCAGATCGACCAACAGGCGGTTGATCTGGTCCTGCGGCACTGAATGATCAGCGCGGCGCTTGCCTACATAGATGCGCTCGGCATCACGACGACACATATCGATGATGGCGGGTGCGACCAGGCGGTCGTACAGCACCACGTCGGCCTGCTGCATCAGGCGCAAGGCACGGAAGGTCAGCAAGTCCGGATCACCCGGGCCGGCACCAACCAAGTACACCTCACCGCCCTGCTGCACCGGTGCGCCGTCCACCATCGCCTGCAACAGACGTTCGGCTTCAGCACCCTGCCCGGCCAGCTGACGCTCGGCGATCGGCCCCTGGAACACGGTTTCCCAGAAGCCACGACGCTGGTTGACGTCCGGGTACAGGGATTTGACCTTGTGCCGGAAGCGTGCCGCCAGCCCGGCCAGTTCACCATAGGCCGAAGGGATCCAAGCCTCGAGCTTGGCGCGAATCAGGCGCGCCAGTACCGGGGCGTCACCGCCGCTGGAAACCGCAATTACCAGCGGCGAGCGGTCTACGATCGCCGGGAAGATCACCGTACACAGGGCTGGCGCATCCACCACATTGACCGGGACGCTAAGGGCCTGCGCATCAGCCGACACCTGGGCATTCAGCCCAGGGTCGTCGGTGGCCGCGATCACCAGCCGGCAACCGACCAGGTCGGCTGCCTGATAGCCACGCACCAGCACCTCACCGCTACCTTCCCGGGCCAACGCGGCCAACTGGCCGTCGACGTCCGGCGCCACCACGCGCAGCACGCCGCCGGCATCGGCCAGCAGGCGCGCCTTGCGCAAGGCGATCTCACCGCCACCGACGACCAGCACGCGGCCGCCCTGCAGCTTGTGGAACAGCGGCAGGTAATCCATTTAGCGGATGACCTCGACGCCGCCCATGTAAGGCTTCAGCACTTCCGGCACCAGGATCGAACCGTCGGCCTGCTGGTAGTTCTCCAGCACAGCCACCAGGGTACGGCCTACGGCCAGACCGGAGCCGTTGAGCGTGTGTACCAGCTCTGGCTTGCCGGTTTCCGGGTTACGCCAGCGAGCCTGCATGCGGCGCGCCTGGAAGTCACCACAGTTGGAGCACGAGCTGATTTCGCGGTACTTGTCCTGGCTTGGCACCCACACTTCCAGGTCGTAGGTTTTCACCGCACCAAAGCCCATGTCGCCAGTGCACAGGGCCAGCACGCGGTATGGCAACTCAAGCAACTGCAGCACGCGCTCGGCGTTGGCGGTCAGGCCTTCCAGGGCTTCCATCGACTTGGACGGCTCTACCACCTGCACCATCTCGACTTTGTCGAACTGGTGCTGGCGGATCATGCCGCGGGTGTCACGGCCAGAAGCGCCGGCTTCGCTGCGGAAGCAAGGGGTGTGGGCAACCAGTTTGAGCGGCAGCTGCTTGGCGTCGAGGATTTCACCCGCCACCAGGTTGGTCAGCGACACTTCGGCGGTCGGGATCAGGTAGAAGTCAGCCTCGCCTTCGCGGGTGATCTTGAACAGGTCTTCCTCAAACTTCGGCAACTGGCCAGTGCCCTGCAGCGCGGGCGCCTGCACCATGTACGGGGTGTAGTGTTCCTCGTAGCCATGTTCGCCGGTGTGCAGGTTGATCATGAACTGCGCCAGGGCGCGGTGCAGACGGGCAACCGGACCACGCAGCACAGCAAAACGGGCACCGGACAGCTTGGCAGCCGCTTCGAAGTCCAGGCCACCGCTGATTTCACCGAGGGCCACATGGTCCTTGATTTCGAAGTCGAACGCCTTCGGCGTGCCCCAACGGCGCACTTCGACGTTGTCGTCTTCACTGGCGCCGACCGGCACGCTGGCGTCCGGCAGGTTGGGAATGGTCAGCAAGATGCTATCCAGTTCGGCCTGAATGGCGTCCAGCTCAGCCTTGCCGGCAGCCAGTTCGTTGGCCATGCGCTCGACGTCCGCCATCAGCGGGGCGATGTCTTCACCCTTGGCCTTGGCCTGGCCGATGGACTTGGAACGGGCGTTACGCTCAGCCTGCAGCTGTTCGGTGCGGGTCTGCACCGCCTTGCGGCGCTCTTCCAGTGATTCGATGCGCGCGACATCCAGGCTGAAGCCACGGGAGGCCAGGCGATCCGCCACTTCCTGAAGTTGGCCGCGTAACAGTTTGGAATCGAGCATATCGTTCTCTCGTTATGTGTAGGTGTTGGTTCAGAATCGGGTCAGGGACAGGCCAGCCCAGGTTGCGAGCAGCCCGCCCACTACGCTGATACTGGTATAGCCCAAGGCAAGGGGCACTTGCCCGCTTTCCATCAGGCGCACGGTATCGAGCGAGAAGGAGGAAAAGGTCGTCAGGCCCCCGAGGAAGCCGACAATCAGGCCGGCGCGCAGTTCGACCGGCGCCAGCGGCTTGTGCAAGAACAAGCCATAGAGCAAGCCGATCAGCAGACAGCCAACCAGGTTGACCGCCAGCGTACCGGCATAGAAGTGCCGTGGCCAGTGGGCCGCTACCCAGTTGGTGGTAGCAAAGCGCAACAAGGTGCCGGCAATACCACCCGCGCTGACCGCGGCGATGAGTGCAATCACGGTTTTCTCCGCTGGCGGGGGCTGTTGCGGTCGAGGTCGGCCAGATGGCGCAGCTTCTCGCCAATTTTCAGTTCCAGGCCACGGGGCACCGGCTGATAGTACTGGCGCGGTTCCAGCTCGTCGGGGAAGTAATCCTCACCGGCGGCGTAGGCGTCAGGTTCATCGTGGGCATAGCGGTACTCGTCGCCATAGCCCAACTGCTTCATCAGCTTGGTCGGGGCATTGCGCAGGTGCAACGGCACCTCCAGCGAACCATGCTCGGCCGCTTCGCGCAGGGCGGTCTTGAACCCCACGTACACCGCGTTGCTCTTGGGTGCACAGGCCAGGTAGGTGATGGCCTGTGCCACCGCCAACTCGCCCTCGGGGCTGCCAAGGCGCTCCTGCACATCCCAGGCTGCCAGGCACAGGCTAAGCGCACGCGGGTCGGCGTTGCCGATGTCTTCGCTGGCCATGCGCACCACGCGGCGGGCGATGTACAACGGATCGCAGCCGCCGTCGAGCATACGTGCAAACCAGTACAGGGCGCCATCGGGGTTGGAGCCGCGCACCGACTTGTGCAGCGCGGATATCTGGTCGTAAAACGCCTCGCCGCCCTTGTCGAAGCGGCGGCGACTGTCACCCAGCAGGCTCTGTAGCATCTCGACGTCGATCTCGCTGCCGTCTTCAGCCAGGTCCGAGGCGTTCTCAAGGAAGTTGAGCATGCGCCGGCCATCGCCGTCGGCGGCGGCCATCAGCATCTTGAAGGCGTCGTCGCCCACCCGCAGGTTGCGCTTGCCCAGGCCACGCGCTTCCGTCAGCGCACGGTTGACCAGCTTGCGCAGGGCCGCTTCGTCCAGGCTCTTGAGCACATACACCCGCGCCCGCGACAGCAGCGCGTTGTTCAGCTCGAACGACGGGTTTTCGGTGGTGGCACCGATGAACAGCAGGGTGCCGTCCTCGACATAGGGCAAAAACGCGTCCTGCTGCGACTTGTTGAAGCGGTGCACCTCGTCAACGAACAGGATGGTGCGACGGCCATATTGGCCAGCCTGCTGTTTGGCCACCTCCACCGCCTGGCGAATCTCTTTCACCCCGGCCAGCACCGCCGACACCGTTTCGAAGTGCGCATCGCAGAACTGCGCCAGCAACCGCGCCAGCGTGGTCTTGCCGACCCCGGGCGGCCCCCAGAAGATCATCGAGTGCAGCGCACCTTGTTCCAGCGCTTCGCGCAGCGGTTTACCGCGCGCCAGCAGGTGCTCCTGGCCGACGTACTCATCCAGGCTGGACGGGCGCAGACGGGCGGCCAGGGGCTGGGCGACAGGTTCGCTTCGAAACAGGTCCATGGCGAGCTCTGGTTACTCCTTGATCACGTCCGCGCCTTTGGGGATGTCGAACTTGAACTTGCTGTCCGGCACCGCCTGGTTGGCCTTGACGCCATTGAACAGGATGTTGGTGCGCTGGCCGACGCTGTCGATCAGCTGCATGTCATTGATCAGGCCTTTGCGGAACGACACGCGCAGCGAGTCGAACAACGTGTCCTTGGTCTTTGGCTTGAGGGTGAAGTCCATCACCTCACCCTGCTCCTTCGAGGCGATGTCGAAGCTCTGGCTGATCTTCGACACATCCCCTGACAGCAGCAGCGCCGGGGTCTGGTTCAGGCGCACGTCGAGCTTCTTGATGGTGGCCTGCTCCAGGTCCGGGTCCCACAGGGTGACGTTCTTGCCGTCCGACACCACCACCTGCTCCTGCGGTGCATCGGTGTGCCAGTAGAACAGGCCGGGGCGCTTGACCGTCATCTTGCCCGAGGTTTCCTGCAGGCTGGTGCCATCGGCGCCCAGGGTCAGCTGGGAGAAGTTGGCCTCGATGGTCTGCGACTTTTCCAGCAACTGGGTCAGGCGTTGTACGTCTTGCTCACCGGCATAAGCAGTAACCGAGCCCAGGGTCAGGGCAGAAACCAACAGCATGCGAATCGCGCGCATGGGAATCCTCATTGAGCGTTGAAAAGGCCGGGCGCCACCGTTGGCACCCGGCAGGGTGTTCATCAGTCGCGCGGGCCGCCCGGGGCTATCACTTCCCGCGAGCCGTTGCTGTTCATCGGGGTGACAACGCCGGCCATCTCCATCGACTCGATCATGCGCGCGGCACGGTTGTAGCCGATCTTCAGCTTGCGTTGCACGGCAGAAATGGAGGCACGACGGCTCTCGAGCACGAATTGCACCGCCTCATCATACAGGGCGTCGGTTTCGGCATCGTCACCCTCGCCACCGCCGCCGCCGCCGTCAAAGCCGCTACCGGCCTCTTCGACGCCGTTGAGGATGTCGTCGTTGTAGTCCGGGGCGCCACGCAGCTTCCACGCTTCGACCGTGCGGTGCACTTCGTCGTCAGACACGAATGCGCCGTGCACCCGGATCGGCAGGCTGGTGCCCGGCGGCATGTACAGCATGTCGCCATGGCCCAGCAACTGCTCGGCACCACCTTGGTCGATGATGGTACGCGAGTCGATCTTGCTCGACACCTGGAACGCCATACGGGTCGGGATGTTGGCCTTGATCAGGCCGGTGATCACGTCCACCGACGGGCGCTGGGTGGCGAGGATCAGGTGAATACCGGCCGCCCGTGCCTTCTGCGCGATACGGGCGATCAGCTCTTCGACCTTCTTGCCGACGATCATCATCATGTCGGCGAATTCGTCCACCACCACCACGATGGTCGGCAGGGTTTTCAGCGCAGGCGGCTCATCGTCCATGCTCTCACGGCGATACAGCGGGTCATGGATGATTTCGCCCGCTTCCTGGGCGTCCTTGATCTTGCGGTTGAAACCGGCCAGGTTACGCACGCCCATGGCCGCCATCAGTTTGTAGCGCCGCTCCATTTCGGCCACGCTCCAGCGCAGGGCGTTGGCGGCGTCCTTCATGTCGGTGACCACCGGGCACAGCAGGTGCGGGATGCCTTCGTAGATCGACAGTTCAAGCATTTTCGGGTCGATCATGATCAGCCGCGCGTCTTCCGGGCTGGACTTGAACAGGATCGACAAAATCATCGCGTTCACACCCACCGACTTACCGGAGCCGGTTGTACCGGCCACCAACAGGTGCGGCATCTTGGCCAGGTCGGTGATCACCGGCTTGCCGCCAATGTCGTGGCCCAGCGCCAGCGTGACGGGCGATTTCTGCTCGTCGTACTGCGGCGTGGCCAGCACTTCGGAGAAGCGCACCATCTGGCGGTTTTCGTTGGGTATCTCGATACCTACCGTGGTCTTGCCAGGGATGACCTCGACCACTCGCACACTGGTCACGGCCAGCGAACGCGCCAGGTCCTTGGCCAGGTTGGCGATGCGGCTGACCTTCACACCGGCGGCCGGCTGGATTTCATAACGGGTAATCACCGGGCCGGGGTGGATCGAATCCACCGCCACTTCCACACCGAATTCCTTGAGCTTGATTTCCAGCAGCTGACCGACGCCGGCCAGGGATTCTGGCGAATACTCGATCTTTTTCTGTTCGGCCGGGTCGAGGATGGAAATCGAGGGCAAGGTGCCTTCCACGGCGCTGTCGACGAACAGCGGCGCCTGCTTTTCCTTCATCGCCCGCTTGCTCGGCTCCGGCGCTCTGCTGGCGGCTGACGGCGGCACAATGGTGGGCGCTGCGTGCTGCTGGCGGGGCACCACGGTTTCGCGCGGCGCCAATGCCTCAGGCGCCGTTTCACGTGGCGGCACAATCGGTTCGCGTGCAAGGGTTGGCTCACGCGGCTCGACCGGCTGAGCGGGTGGCTCTTCACGCTTGAGGATGCGCTCGCGCAGTGACGGCTTGGCCGGCTCGCGCTTCTCGGCAGCCATCGGCGCGGCCTTGAACACCGGTTCGTCCTCGCGCAACTGTGCCTCGAGGCGCTTGCGCTCGTTGCGCGCTTCCCACCAGCGGGTGGCAGCCCCTTGCACCAGTTCGAACAGGTCGAGGGTGATCTTGCCGGTCAGGTCCATCACCTTGAACCACGACAGGTCGGTGAAGACGGTCAGGCCGAACAGGAACAGGGCAATGAACATCAGCGTGCTACCCTGCACGTTCAGCAGGTTGCGCGCCAGGTCGCCCAGGCTTTCGCCCAGTGCACCACCGGCAGAGAACGGCAGGCTGGCGGGCGGGTGGAAGTGGATATGCGCAAGCGCCGCCCCCGACAGCACCAGGAACACCAGGCCAATCAGCCGCCAGGAGAACAGCCAGCCGCTCCAGTCCCATGGCTGGTGGCGTTCGCGGAAAATCTGCCAGGTCTTGACCGCCAGCAGCAGCGGAAAAATATAGGCGAAGTAACCCAGCACCATGAACAGGATGTCGGCGAAATAGGCACCGGCACGCCCGGCCGCATTCTGCACCTGGTCGACGTTGCTGGTGTGGCTGAAGCCCGGGTCCGACGTATCGTAGGTCAGCAGCGCCATCCACAGGTACAGGCACAGCGCGCCGACAGCGATCAACGCACCTTCCTTGAGGCGATAATGCAGCTGCTGCCGCCACAGTGGCACAGGCAATGGAGCTGGAGTTGCGGTGGATTTCTTCAAAACGCGTCTATTCCTGCGCGTGGTGCGCGTCCAATAGTGATCGGCCGCTGCGCGACCAACGAACCACTACTTTTAACATTACTGCCCGCCAGCCGCCATGGCGGCACGCCGTATGGGGGTTTGGCCGGGGGCGAATTCATATAGCTGCAATTTGAGCATGCATTTTCTTTCGTGACAAAGGCTTATGCTGTGTTTTTGCACAGGTGTGACAGCAAATGTAGCGGATGGTGCCTGCGGTTTGATGAATGTGTAGGAAATTGCCCTGAATTGCCGCAAAACTGCCTCACTTCCCTGTAGGGGTAGCCTTGTGCAGGTTACCGCGCTGGCTTTGAGACCCCCAAAGAGATTGACCCCGCTTTTCACCCAAGCCATGCTGCCCTCTCCCCTCCCCCACCGCACGATAGACCATGCTCACCTGGCTGACCCGCGACTCGCTTACCTTCCCGCCCCTGGAAAAGGCGCTGCACGACCCCAACGGCCTACTGGCCGCCGGCGGCGACCTGAGCCCCGAGCGCCTGGTGCAGGCGTATCGCCATGGCTGCTTCCCGTGGTACCAGGACGGCCAACCGATCCTGTGGTGGTCACCCGACCCGCGCACGGTGTTGTTGCCTGACCAGTTGCATGTGTCACGCTCGCTGGCCAAGCTGATGCGCCAAGGCCGCTACCAGGTCAGCTTCGACACCGACTTCCCGGCCGTGATCGCCGCCTGCGCCGCGCCTCGCGACTACGCTGACGGCACCTGGATCACCGACACCATGCGCAACGCCTACTGCGAGCTGCACCGCCGTGGCATCGCTCATTCGGTCGAAGTTCGCCAGGACGGCGAACTGGTCGGGGGCCTGTACGGCCTGGCCATGGGCCAGCTGTTCTTTGGCGAATCGATGTTCAGCCGCGCCGACAACGCCTCCAAGGTCGGTTTCGTGACCTTGGTCAACCACCTGCGAGACGCCGGCTTCGTGCTTATCGACTGCCAGATGCCGACCAACCACCTGCACAGCCTGGGCGCCCACGCCATCAGCCGTGCCGAGTTCGCCAGCTACCTGGCACGCCACCTTGACCAGCCCAACAGCGCTTCATGGGTTGCCTAGGCGAGTTCCCGTAGCTGGCTTACACTTAAAACAAAGTCTCACCGAAGGGGTTGATCATGACAGAGTTGGCGCGGTTGAAGTTCTATGCCACTCAGCCCCACTCCTGCAGCTACCTGCCGGAGGAGCAGGCGACCACGCTGTTCCTCGATCCCAGCCAGCCGATGGACGTGCACGTGTACGCCGATTTGTCGGAAATGGGCTTTCGCCGCAGTGGCGACCACCTGTACCGCCCACACTGCCAGAACTGCAACGCCTGCGTGCCGGCGCGCATCCCGGCGGCGCGCTTCATTCCCAACCGCCAGCAGCGTCGCATACTCAAACGTAACGCCGACCTGACCGTAACCGCAGCGCGCCCGGCGTTCAAGGAAGAGTACTTCGAGCTGTACCGGCGCTATATCGAAACCCGCCACGCCGATGGCGACATGTACCCGCCCAGCCGCGATCAGTTTTCCACCTTCCTGGTACGCGACCTGCCGTTCTGCTGGTTCTACGAGTTTCGCCTGGAAGGCCGGTTGATGGCGGTGGCAGTGTGCGACCTGCTGCCCAATGGCCTGTCGGCGGTGTACACCTTCTACGAGCCGGACGAGGAGCGCCGCAGCCTTGGCCGTTTCGCCATTCTCTGGCAGATCACCGAAGCGCTGCGCCAGAACCTGGAGGCGGTTTACCTGGGCTACTGGATCAAGAACTGCAAGAAGATGAACTACAAGACGCAGTACCGACCTATCGAGCTGCTGATAAACCAGCGCTGGGTCACCCTCAACTGAAAGCATTGGCTTGACACGCAGTTTTCCGGCATAATCCACGCCACTTTTTTGCCCGGTGCGGATATGCGTCGGGCTAACACTGGATCCGAGGGCTCAACTGCATGTCGAAAGAAGACAGCTTCGAAATGGAAGGTACTGTCGTCGACACCCTGCCCAACACCATGTTCCGCGTGGAGTTGGAAAACGGGCACGTCGTAACCGCGCACATCTCCGGAAAGATGCGCAAGAACTACATCCGTATTCTCACTGGCGACAAGGTCCGCGTCGAGCTGACGCCGTACGACCTGAGCAAGGGCCGCATCACCTACCGTGCGCGCTAAACTCAAGCCATGAAAAAGCCCGGCCAGGTGCCGGGCTTTTTTGTGCCTTTTGAAACTGCAGGGGCTGCCTTGCAGCCCCTGCACATCACGCGACCTCAGCGGTGGTTTCGAAGTCGAACACCAGTTCGCCATCGCGCAGGTCGACATGCACCACGCCACCATGCTCGGCCAGCTCGCCAAACAGAATCTCCTCGGCCAGCGGCCGCTTGATCTTGTCCTGGATCAGCCGCGCCATTGGCCGCGCACCCATCTGCACGTCATAGCCCGAAACCGCCAGCCAACCGCGCGCTTCATCGCTGACTTCCAGCAGCACACGCTTGTCTTCCAGTTGCGCCTGCAATTCGATAAGGAACTTGTCGACGATGCTTTTGATCGTCTCCGTGCTCAGGCGGCCAAACTGGATGATGGTATCCAGACGGTTGCGGAACTCTGGCGTGAAGCTCTTGCGGATCACTTCCATGGCATCGGACGCGTGGTCCTGATGAGTGAAGCCGATCGACGCCCGCGCCGCGGTTTCTGCACCGGCGTTGGTGGTCATGATCAGGATCACGTTACGGAAGTCGGCCTTGCGCCCGTTGTTGTCGGTCAAGGTACCGTGGTCCATCACCTGCAGCAGCAGATTGAAGACTTCCGGGTGGGCCTTCTCGATTTCATCGAGCAACAATACGCAGTGCGGCTGCTTGGTGATCGCCTCGGTCAACAAGCCACCCTGGTCAAAACCAACATAACCCGGCGGCGCACCAATCAAACGCGACACGGTGTGACGCTCCATGTACTCAGACATGTCGAAACGCACCAACTCCACACCCAGCGCCTTGGCCAGTTGCCGCGCCGCTTCGGTCTTGCCGACGCCGGTAGGGCCGGCGAACAGGAACGAACCCACCGGCTTGTCTGGCGACTTGAGGCCTGCACGGGACAGCTTGATCGCGGTGGCCAGCGAGTCGATTGCCTGGTCTTGGCCAAACACGGTCAGTTTCAGGTCGCGCTCAAGGTTACGCAGCAGCTCCTTGTCGGAACTGGTGACGTGCTTCGGCGGAATTCGCGCAATCTTTGCGACGATGTCCTCCACTTGCGGCACATCGATGCGCTTGACGCGATTGGCCTCTGGCTGCAGGCGCTGGTAGGCCCCAGCCTCGTCGATCACATCAATGGCCTTGTCAGGCATGTGCCGGTCGTTGATGTAGCGCGAAGCCAGTTCGGCGGCGGCGCGCAAGGCTTCGTCGCTGTACTCGATGTTGTGGTGGCTTTCGAAACGCCCTTTCAGGCCGCGCAGAATGCCCACGGTGTCTTCGACCGATGGCTCGCTGACGTCCACCTTCTGGAAGCGACGCGCCAGGGCACGATCCTTCTCGAAGATGCCGCGAAACTCCTGGAACGTGGTCGAACCGATGCAGCGGATTTCACCCGATGACAGCAGCGGCTTGAGCAGGTTGGAGGCATCCATCACCCCGCCCGACGCCGCACCGGCACCGATGATGGTGTGAATTTCGTCGATGAACAGGATGGCCTGCGGACGCTTGCGCAGCTCACCGAGCAGCGCCTTGAAGCGCTTCTCGAAGTCACCACGGTATTTGGTACCGGCCAGCAAAGCGCCCAGATCGAGGGAGTACACCACGCTCTGCGCCAGCAGGTCAGGCACCTGACCATCGACGATGCGCTTGGCCAGACCTTCGGCGATGGCCGTCTTGCCCACGCCAGCCTCACCCACCAGCAGCGGGTTGTTCTTGCGCCGACGGGCCAGGATTTGCGCCACGCGTTCCACTTCCTGCTCGCGACCGACCAGCGGGTCGATACGGCCGGCACGGGCCAGCTCGTTCAAATTGCTGGCGTAGGCGTCCAGCGGGTTACTCGAAGAGGAGGTTTCGCCGCCCTCTTCGTCCTGCATGTCCTGGTCGCTTTCAGATTGCGCACCATGCCCTGGCACCTTGGAGATGCCATGGGCGATGTAGTTGACCACGTCGATACGGGCCACGCTCTGCTGCTTGAGCAGGAACACGGCCTGGCTTTCCTGTTCGCTGAAGATCGCCACCAGCACGTTGGCGCCGGTCACTTCGCGCTTGCCAGAGCTTTGCACGTGGAACACGGCACGCTGCAGCACGCGCTGGAAGCCCAGGGTTGGCTGGGTTTCACGGTCTTCGTCGTTGACAGGGATCAACGGCGTGGTGGAGTCGATGAACTCTTGCAGGTCATGCTTGAGCTTGTCGAGATTGGCGCCACAGGCGCGCAGAACGGTCGCGGCAGCCTCATTGTCAAGGAGTGCCAGCAGCAGATGCTCGACGGTCATGAACTCATGACGCTTCGAACGGGCCTCCTTGAAGGCAAGATTGAGGGTGACTTCGAGCTCGCGGTTTAACATAGCTTCACCTCATACCCAAGTGGTCGGCGATTAACCGTCCTTCTCGATTTCACAGAGTAGCGGATGCTGGCTTTCCCTGGCGTATTGGTTGACCTGCATGGCCTTTGTTTCGGCGATGTCACGGGTAAACAATCCGCACACTGCCCGCCCCTCGGTATGGACGGTCAGCATGATCTTGGTCGCCAGCTCGCGGTTCAGACTGAAGAACGTCTCGAGCACTTCGACGACGAAATCCATTGGTGTGTAGTCATCGTTGAACAAAACCACCTTGTACATCGGTGGCGCCTGCAGGATCGGCTTGGCTTCCTGAACTGCAAGACCTGAGCCGTCGTCCTCATTCGATTGCGGGCGATCCTGATTGAATGTTAGTCGAATCTCACTAGGTGCATGCATGGAAAGAATTTCATCATGAGCGTCAGGTTAAGGTTGCAGGTTGACTGCACAGGCCACCGCCAGCGCAGGCGCCGCGTGACCTTGACTATCGGCAAAACGGTGTTACAACCAATAAGAACCCACCGTGGTCGATAAAGATCCGCGCAGTCAACCAGATTTTTCGCAAGGTTCGTATGCGGATGAAGTGGATGATACTCCAGTGATGGAGTCCTTTGCAGAGGGACATAGGGATGGCAAGCGGTAAAGTCAAGTGGTTCAACAATGCCAAGGGCTATGGATTCATCAATGAGGAAGGTAAATCCGATGACCTGTTCGCCCATTATTCCGCCATCCGAATGGACGGATACAAGACCCTGAAGGCTGGCCAGGCCGTGGTATTCGACATCGTCCAGGGCCCCAAAGGCTTGCACGCCGTTGAAATCAAAGATGCTGCGGCCGCCGCGGCAGAGGCTGCCAGACCCGTGGGTGAGCCGCAAAGCGAAACTGCAAAAGCCTGACTGCCTGCGCTGTGCCGATAGACGAAAAAACCGGCCGCCTCTTTACAGGAGACGGCCGGTTTTCTGTTGCCTTACATGTGTTTGATCATTTCATCGCCAAAGCCTGAGCTGCTTACCAGCTTGGCGCCTTCCATCAACCGCTCGAAATCGTAGGTCACGGTCTTGGCCGCAATGGCGCCATTGGTGCCCTTGATGATCAGGTCGGCGGCCTCGGTCCAACCCATGTGGCGCAGCATCATCTCTGCCGAGAGGATCACCGAGCCCGGGTTGACCTTGTCCTGCCCGGCATACTTGGGCGCCGTGCCGTGAGTGGCCTCGAACATGGCCACGGTGTCGGACAGGTTGGCGCCCGGGGCAATGCCGATACCGCCCACTTCCGCCGCCAGGGCATCGGACAGGTAGTCACCATTGAGGTTGAGGGTGGCGATCACATCGTACTCGGCAGGGCGCAGCAGGATCTGCTGCAGCATGGCGTCGGCGATGGCGTCCTTGACGATGACCTCGCGACCGGTCTTGGGGTTCTTGAACTTCATCCAAGGGCCGCCATCGAGCAGCTCAGCGCCGAACTCGTCACGCGCCACCTCGTACCCCCAGTCCTTGAAGGCACCCTCGGTGAATTTCATGATGTTGCCCTTGTGCACCAGGGTCAGTGATTCGCGGTCGTTATCCACCACATATTGCAGGGCCTTGCGCACCAGACGCTTGGTACCTTCCTTCGACACCGGTTTGACGCCGATACCGCAATCCTGGTCGAAGCGGATCTTGGTGACCCCCATTTCCTCCTTGAGAAACTTGATCACCTTGTTCGCCTCGGGCGAGCCGGCCTTCCACTCGATGCCGGCATAGATGTCTTCGGAGTTCTCGCGGAAGATCACCATGTCGACGTCGCCCGGCTTTTTCACCGGGCTCGGTACACCCTGGAACCACAGCACCGGCCGCAGGCATACATACAGGTCCAGTTGCTGGCGCAGGGCCACGTTGAGTGAGCGGATGCCGCCACCGACGGGGGTGGTCAGCGGGCCCTTGATCGACACCACGTAATCACGCACGGCATCGAGGGTTTCCTGCGGCAGCCAGGTATCCTGGTCATACACCTGGGTGGCTTTCTCGCCAGCGTATACCTCCATCCAGGCGATCTTGCGCTTGCCGCCGTAGGCCTTCTCCACGGCGGCATCGACCACCTTGATCATTACCGGCGAAACATCGACGCCGATCCCGTCGCCTTCAATGTAAGGAATGATCGGATGATCAGGCACGTTGAGCGAATGATCTGCATTGACGGTGATCTTGCTGCCGTCGGTCGGAACCTTGATTTTCTGGTATCCCATGCTTGCACTACTCCGCTGTCGGGTGTGGTTTGGACATTGTGCGATCCACTGAGCCTAAACCACATCTGCCGACCTGCAAGGCATGCGACAACCCGCCGCATTGCCGCTTAGTCTTTGGTCTTATAAATGGGCCGATATCACTTGGCCTTGCTGATTAGCCCGAATGGTTTGGTATACTCCGCCGCGACCGAAGGGTCATCGGGGCGAATCCCAGGAAAATGCGGACCGCCCTAGGCCATGAATGGCCATAAAGCCTGGGTTGTTACCGCAGCTCAGCACTTGACGCTCGACTGATGCATCCACCATCACCGCTCGCAGCCTCTCGACTTTCCGCTCATGGCGCTGCCAGGGCGATGCGCCTACCCTGCGCACCACGAGACTCGAGCACGCTCAGCACACAGAGAGTTAACCCGCATGCCCACCCGTTCCAAGATCATCTATACCTTCACCGACGAAGCCCCCGCCCTCGCCACTTACTCGCTGCTGCCGATCATCGAAGCGTTCACCGCTTCGGCTGACATCGCTGTCGAAACTCGCGACATCTCCCTGGCTGGCCGTATCCTTGCCGCCTTCCCGGAGCAACTGGGCGCAGAGAAGCAAGTAGGCGATCACCTGGCGGAACTGGGCCAGCTGGCTACCACCCCTGAAGCCAACATCATCAAGCTGCCGAACATCAGCGCCTCGGTACCGCAGCTCAAAGCCGCGATCAAGGAACTGCAAGGCAAGGGCTTCAACATCCCTGACTACGCCGACGAGCCGGCCACCGCGGAAGAAAAAGAATCCCGTGCCCGCTACGACCGCATCAAGGGTTCCGCCGTGAACCCGGTGCTGCGCGAAGGCAACTCCGACCGCCGCGCGCCGCTGTCGGTCAAGAACTACGCCCGCAAGCACCCACACAAGATGGGTGCCTGGGCCGCCGACTCCAAGTCGCACGTTGCCCACATGACCCAGGGCGACTTCTACGGCAGCGAAAAAGCCGCGCTGATCGAAGCTGACGACAGCCTGCGCATCGAGCTGGTCGGCAAAGACGGCAGCACCACCGTGCTGAAAGAAAAAACCGCCGTCAAAGCCGCTGAAGTCATCGACTGCGCCACCATGAGCCGCAAGGCCCTGAAAGCCTTCATCGCCGAGCAGATCGCCGATGCCAAGGCCGCTGGCGTGCTGCTGTCGGTGCACCTGAAAGCCACCATGATGAAGGTCTCCGACCCGATCATGTTCGGCGTCATCGTCGAAGAATTCTACAACGACGTGCTGACCAAGCACGCCGCTGCCCTGGCCGAAGTAGGCTTCAACGCCAACAACGGTATCGGCGACCTGTACGCCCGCATCAAGGACCTGCCAGCCGACAAGCAGGCCGAGATCGAAGCCGATATCCAGGCCCTGTACGCAGAGCGCCCGGCCCTGGCCATGGTCAACTCCGACAAAGGCATCACCAACCTGCACGTGCCGAGCGACGTGATCGTCGACGCCTCGATGCCGGCCATGATCCGTGACTCGGGCAAGATGTGGAACACCGCAGGCGAACTGCAAGACGCCAAGGCCGTGATCCCGGACCGCTGCTACGCCGGCATCTACCAGGCCACCATTGAAGACTGCAAGGTCAACGGAGCCTTCGATCCAACCACCATGGGCAGCGTACCGAACGTTGGCCTGATGGCGCAGAAAGCCGAAGAGTATGGCTCCCACGACAAGACCTTCCAGATCAAGGCTGATGGCGTGGTTCGCGTAGTCGATGGCAAGGGCAACGTCGTGCTGGAGCAGAACGTCGAAGCCGGTGACATCTTCCGTATGTGCCAGACCAAGGACGCGCCGATCCAGGACTGGGTCAAGCTGGCCGTCAACCGTGCCCGCCTGAGCAACACCCCGGCGGTGTTCTGGCTGGACCCGGCTCGCGCCCACGACGGCGTCATGATCGAGAAGGTGCAGAAGTACCTGAAGGATCACGACACCACCGGCCTGGACATCCGCATCCTGGCGCCGGTCGACGCCATCAAGTTCTCCCTGGCCCGCATCCGCGAAGGCAAGGACACCATCTCGGTGACCGGCAACGTGCTGCGTGACTACCTGACCGACCTGTTCCCGATCATGGAACTGGGCACCAGCGCCAAGATGCTGTCGATCGTGCCGCTGATGAACGGCGGTGGCCTGTTCGAAACCGGCGCCGGCGGTTCGGCTCCGAAGCACGTGCAACAGCTGGTTGAAGAGAACTTCCTGCGTTGGGACTCGCTGGGTGAATTCCTGGCCCTGGCCGCTTCCCTGGAGCACCTGGGCAACACCTACGACAACCCGCGCGCCAAGGTTCTGGCCAACACCCTGGACCAGGCTACCGGCAAGTTCCTCGACACCAACAAGTCGCCGTCGCGCAAAGTCGGCGGTATCGACAACCGCGGCAGCCACTTCTACCTGACCCTGTACTGGGCCGAAGCCCTGGCTGCTCAGACGGACGACGCTGCCCTGCAGGCACGCTTCGCACCACTGGCAAAAACCCTGGCCGAGAACGAAGCGACCATCGTCGCCGAGCTCAACGCCGTTCAGGGCAAGCCAGCCGACATCGGCGGCTACTACGCCCCGGATGCCGAGTTGACCGCCAAGGTGATGCGCCCAAGCCAGACCCTGAACAGCGCCATCGCTGCCCTGTAAGGTTCGCTTGAAGTAACAGCACAAACCCCGGCCACGCACCGGGGTTTGTGCTTTCTGGGAAAATGGGGCCGCTCTGCGGCCCTTCGCGGGCAAGCCCGCTCCTACAGGAGAGGTGCAGTTTGTGCGACCTGCGCTGCACCTTGTGGGAGCGGGCTTGCCCGCGAAGGACCGCAAGGCGGTCCCGGCAATCTGAAAGGACATGGCAAATGACCTGGCAACCCCACATCACCGTAGCGACCATCGTCGAGCACGAAGGCAAGTTCCTCTTCGTCGAGGAATTCAAAGCCAACCAGCACGTCTTCAATCAGCCGGCCGGCCACCTCGAGCCCAACGAGACCCTGCCCCAGGCCGCCCTGCGCGAAACCCTGGAAGAAACGGCCTGGGAAGTCGAGCTGACCGGCGTGGTCGGCATCTACCTGTACACCGCCCCCAGCAACGGCGTGACCTACCAGCGCGTCTGCTTCGCCGCCCGCCCCGTGCGCCATCACAACGACCTGGCACTGGACAGCGACATCGTCCGCGCCGTGTGGCTGACCCGCGACGAACTGCTGGCCGACCCCACTCGCTGGCGCAGCGAGCTGGTGCCGCGCTGCCTGGATGACTACCTCAAAGGCCCGCTGCACAGCCTCGACCTGCTACGCGACTGACGCAGCGCCGCGGTTTTGATAGAATCGGCGTTTTTCCCCCTTGATACACACCGGTACCCATGACCAGCCCAGTACTTAAAGACCCCGCCAAGACCCGCGTCATCGTCGGCATGTCCGGCGGCGTGGACTCTTCCGTCTCAGCCCTTCTGCTCATCGAGCAGGGCTACCAGGTGGAAGGGCTGTTCATGAAGAACTGGGAAGAGGACGACGGCACCGAATACTGCACCGCCCGTGAAGACCTGGCCGACGCCCAGGCCGTGTGCGACCGTATCGGCATCAAGCTGCACACCGCCAACTTCGCCGCCGAATACTGGGACAACGTGTTCGAGCACTTCCTTGAGGAATACAAGGCCGGCCGCACACCCAACCCCGACATCCTCTGCAACCGCGAAATCAAGTTCAAGGCGTTCCTCGACTACGCCCTGTCGCTGGGTGCCGACCTGATCGCCACCGGCCACTATGTGCGCCGCCGCGATACTGGCGCGCTCACCGAACTGCTCAAGGGCCTGGACCCGAACAAGGACCAGAGCTACTTCCTGCACGCCGTCGGCGGCCAGGAAATCGCCCGCACACTGTTCCCGGTCGGCGAACTGGAAAAGCCCGAAGTACGCGCCATCGCCGAAAAACACGGCCTGGCCACCGCCAAGAAGAAAGATTCCACCGGCATCTGTTTCATTGGCGAGCGCCGCTTCAGCGACTTCCTCAAGCAGTACCTGCCGGCCCAGCCGGGCGACATTGAAACCACCGAAGGTGAAGTGATCGGCCGCCACCATGGCCTGATGTACCACACCATCGGCCAGCGCCAGGGCCTGGGCATTGGCGGCCTGAAAGATGCCAGTGACGAGCCGTGGTACGTGCTGCACAAGGACCTGGCCCGCAACGTGCTGGTGGTCGGCCAGGGCAACGAGCACCCATGGCTGTTCTCCCGCGCCCTGCTGGCCTCGGACATTTTCTGGGTCAACCCGGTCGACCTCGGCAGCCCACGCCAGCTGACTGCCAAGGTGCGCTACCGCCAGAGCGACCAGCGATGCACCCTGGAACGCACCGCCAGCGGCTACCGCGCCGTGTTCGACGAGCCTCAGCGCGCCGTGACGCCGGGCCAGTCCGTGGTGTTCTACGACGGCGAAGTGTGCCTGGGCGGCGGCGTGATCGAGGCTGCCGAGCCGTGGAGCCCGCGCGCATGAGCAACCTGCAGGAGCAGTTGATCGCGCTGGGCGGTGTGTTCCAGGCCGCCGTGCTTGTCGACCGTATCGCCCGCACCGGCCAGGCCAGTGAAGCCAATATCGGCTGCATGCTGGGCAGCCTGCTGGTGCGTGACCCCAAGGACACCCTGGAGGTGTTCGGCGGTGACGACCTGAACCTGCGCGACGGCTACCGAGCGCTGATCGGCGCCCTCGAGCGCGACCCCAACAGCCTGCAGCGCGAGCCACTGCGCTACGCCCTGTCGATGCTGGGCCTGGAACGCCAGCTGAACAAGCGAGGTGACCTGCTGGACACCATCGGCAACCGCCTGCCGCAAATCCAGTCGCAGGCCGAGCATTTCGGCCTGGTTCACGAAAACGTCATCGCTTCCAGTGGAGCCTTGTATCAAGACACCCTGAGTACCTTGCGCCAGCGCATCCAGGTGCACGGCGACATGCGCTTCCTGCAGCAACCCAACAACGCCTCAAAGATCCGCGCCTTGCTGCTGGCCGGCATCCGCGCCGCGCGACTGTGGCGGCAGCTGGGCGGGCACCGTTGGCAGCTGGTGTTCAGCCGGCGCAAGTTGCTGAACGAACTGTATGACATGATGCGCAGCCCCAACTGACGGGCTGGGCTGCCCTTTGTAGGAGCGGGCGTGCCCGCGAAGCAGGCGACGCGGTGTATGGCACCGGCTACGCCGGTGTTCGCGGGCACGCCTGCTCCAACAGGGGCTGCCACCAGATCCAAATTGGGCCGACCTTTGGTCAGCCACCCGACCCAGGCGCAATTTTCATGTATGATATGCGCCCTTCCAAAAGCCTGACTGTCCGAGAACACCCCATGCAGCTTTCTTCGCTCACTGCGGTTTCCCCTGTAGACGGCCGTTATGCCGGCAAAACCCAGGCCTTGCGCCCCATTTTCAGCGAATTCGGCCTGATCCGTTTCCGCGCCCTGGTCGAAGTGCGCTGGCTGCAGCGCCTGGCCGCCCACCCGCAAATCGGCGAAGTGCCGGCGTTCTCCGCCGAAGCCAACGCCCTGCTGGACAGCCTGGCCAACGATTTCAAGCTGGAGCACGCCGAGCGCGTCAAGGAAATCGAGCGCACCACCAACCACGACGTCAAGGCCATTGAATACCTCCTCAAGGAGCAGGCCGCCAAGCTGCCTGAGCTGGCCAAGGTCAGCGAGTTCATCCACTTCGCCTGCACCAGCGAGGACATCAACAACCTGTCCCACGCCCTGATGCTGCGCGCTGGCCGTGACGAAGTGCTGTTGCCGCTGATGCGCCAGGTCGCCGACGCCATCCGCGCCCTGGCCCACGCCCACGCCGAAGTGCCAATGCTGTCGCGTACCCATGGTCAGCCGGCTTCGCCGACCACCCTGGGTAAAGAACTGGCCAACGTCGTGTATCGCCTGGAGCGCCAGATCGCCCAGGTTGCCGCCGTGCCACTGCTGGGCAAGATCAACGGCGCCGTGGGCAACTACAACGCCCACCTGTCGGCCTACTCGCAGATCGACTGGGAAGAGAACGCCCGCGCCTTCATCGAAGACGAACTGGGCCTGCAGTTCAACCCGTACACCACCCAGATCGAGCCGCACGACTACATCGCCGAGCTGTTCGACGCCATCGCCCGCTTCAACACCATCCTGATCGACTTCGACCGTGATGTGTGGGGCTACATTTCGCTGGGTTACTTCAAGCAGAAGACCGTTGCCGGCGAAATCGGTTCGTCGACCATGCCGCACAAGGTCAACCCGATCGACTTCGAAAACTCCGAAGGCAACCTGGGTATCGCCAACGCGCTGTTCCAGCACCTGGCCAGCAAGCTGCCGATCTCGCGCTGGCAGCGTGACCTGACCGACTCCACCGTGCTGCGCAACCTGGGCGTGGGCTTTGCCCACAGCGTGATCGCCTTCGAGGCCAGCCTGAAAGGCATCGGCAAGCTGGAAGTCAACGAAGCTCGCATCGCCGCCGACCTGGACGCTTGCTGGGAAGTGCTGGCCGAGCCGATCCAGACCGTGATGCGCCGCTTCAACATCGAAAACCCCTACGAGAAGCTCAAAGAGCTGACCCGTGGCAAGGGCATCACCCCAGAAGCGCTGCTGACCTTCATCGACGGCCTGGACATGCCAGCCGAAGCCAAGGCCGAGCTCAAGCAGCTGACCCCCGCTACCTACATCGGTAACGCGGCGGCCCAGGCCAAACGCATCTAAGCTGAGCGTCGCGTACAACGCCCGGCCTGGCCGGGCGTTTTTATTCCCGTACGAAAATTACGTTTTTTCAATAGGTTGAACATGAATCCTGATACTCCACTGCAGCTGCTCGGCGGCATCTCGGCCCGCGAATTCATGCGCGACTACTGGCAGAAGAAGCCGCTGCTGGTACGCCAGGCCTTCCCGGACTTCATCAGCCCGATCGACCCCGATGAGCTCGCCGGCCTGGCCCTGGAAGACGAAGTCGAATCGCGTATCGTGCTGGAGCACGGCGCGCACCCGTGGGAACTGCGCCGCGGCCCGTTCAGCGAAGACACCTTCGCCGAACTGCCGGAAAAAGACTGGACCCTGCTGGTACAGGCCGTTGACCAGTTCGTTCCGGAAGTGGCCGAACTCCTGGAAAACTTCCGCTTCCTGCCCAGCTGGCGTATCGATGACGTGATGATCAGCTTCGCCGCCCCGGGTGGCAGCGTCGGCCCGCACTTCGACAACTACGACGTGTTCCTGCTGCAGGGCCACGGCCAGCGCAACTGGAAGATCGGCCAGATGTGCAGCAGTGACAGCCCGCTGCTGGAGCACGCCGACCTGCGTATCCTGGCCGAGTTCGAGCAGAGTGAAGAGTGGACACTGGAGCCCGGCGACATGCTCTACCTGCCACCGCGCCTGGCTCACTACGGCGTAGCCGTGGATGACTGCCTGACCTACTCGGTCGGCTTCCGCGCACCGAGCGCTGCCGAAGTGCTGACCCACTTCACCGACTTCCTCGGCCAGTTCCTGCCCGACGAAGAGCGCTACAGCGACGCCGACGCCCAGCCGGTCAGCGACCCGCACCAGATCCAGCACGATGCCCTCGACCGTCTCAAGGCGCTGCTCGACAAGCACATGGGCGACAAGGACCTGCTGCTGACCTGGTTCGGCCAGTTCATGACCGAGCCGCGCTACCCCGAGCAGATCGTTGGCGAAGAGCTGAGCGAGGAAGAGCTGATCGACGCCCTTGAGCAGGGCGCCATCCTGATCCGCAACCCCAGCGCACGCCTGGCCTGGTCGGAATTCGAAGACGACCTGCTGCTGTTCGCCAGCGGCCGTAGTTGCCCACTGCCCGGCAAACTGCGAGAGCTGCTGAAGCTGGTATGTGCGGCCGACGCCCTGCACATCGACAACCTGGCCGAGTGGCTGCAGGACGAAGATGGCCTTATGCTGGTACAGCAGCTGGTCAAACAAGGGAGCCTGGGATTCGCCAATGAATAAGATCAGCGTTCGCCTCGCCGATTGGCACAAAGACAACGCCGACATCCGCCGTATCCGTGAAGCCGTGTTCGTCGCCGAGCAGCACATTCCGCCAGAGCTGGAGTTCGATTCTGAAGACCAGGATGCCCTGCACTTCCTGGCCCTGGAAGGCGACTATCCGATCGGTACTGCGCGCCTGCTGGCCGACGGCACCATCGGGCGCATCTCGGTGCTCAAGGACTGGCGCGGCCTGAAGGTGGGCGATGCGTTGGTCAATGCGGTCATCGTCGAAGCGCAGAACCGCGACCTGAAACAGCAGATGCTCAGCGCCCAGGTACACGCCACGCCGTTCTATGAGCGGCTGGGCTTTCGCGTAGTCAGCGAGGAATTCCTCGAAGCTGGCATCCCGCATGTCGACATGGTGCGCGACTCGCGCGCCTGATCCATCACCAGTGCCGTCCTCTTCGCGGGTAAACCCGCTCCTACAAGCACCACGCGTCCCTGTAGGAGCGGGTTTACCCGCGAAGAGGCCGGCACAGGCCATATACATCCCCGCTGACAAAAAACCTGTACATCCATCCAGATAAAACTTGCCTCTGCGCCCCCGCTTGCGCATCCTATGGCCCACCACCCCGATGAAGCGTCCCGGCCATGCGCCTGTTCCTCTGTGAAAAACCCTCCCAGGCAAAAGACATTGCCAAAGTGCTCGGCGCCAACCGCAAAGGCGACGGCTGCTGGCAAGGCACCGATATCTGCGTCACCTGGTGCATTGGCCACCTGCTGGAAACCGCCCCGCCCGACAGCTATGACGAACGTTACAAGCGCTGGAACCTGGCCGACCTGCCGATCATTCCAGACAAGTGGAAGATGCTGGTAAAGCCCAAGACCGCCAGCCAGTTCAAGGCGGTCAAACGTCTGCTCGGTGAAGCGCGGGAGCTGGTGATTGCCACCGACGCCGACCGCGAAGGCGAAATGATTGCCCGCGAACTGGTCGAGCACTGCCGCTACCGAGGCCCGGTGCAGCGCCTGTGGCTGTCGGCGCTGGATGACGCCTCCATCCGCAAGGCCCTGGCGCGCCTGCTGCCAGGCCACGAGACGTTCAACCTGTACCACTCGGCGCTGGGCCGCTCGCGCGCCGACTGGCTGATCGGCATGAACATGAGCCGGCTGTTCACCTTGCTGGGCCGCCAATCCGGCTACCAGGGTGTGCTGCCGGTAGGCCGCGTGCAAACGCCGACCTTGCGCCTGGTGGTCGACCGCGACCGCAGCATCGCCAACTTCGTGCCAGTGCCGTTCTGGGCCATCGACGTACAGCTGGAACACGCCGGCCAACGCTTCAATGCCCAATGGCGCGCCCCCGAAGACGTCTGCGATGACCAAGGCCGCTGCCTGAAGCAAGACCTGGCACAGCGGGCCGCCACCGACATCGGCCATGCCGGCACTGCCCGAGCGGTAAAGGTAGCGACCGAGCGTGTGCGCGAAGCAGCACCGCTGCCCTTCGACCTTGGCACCCTGCAGGAGCTGTGCTCGAAAAAGTTCGGCCTCGGCGCCCAGGAAACCCTCGACATTGCCCAGGCACTGTACGAAACACACAAGCTGATCACCTACCCGCGCAGCGATTGCGGCTATTTGCCACAAAGCCAGCACGCCGAGGCACCCGCCATCCTCGCCGCCCTGCAACGGGCCGATGCCAGCCTGGCACCGCTGCAGCCCTACCTGGAGCCGCAACGCCGCTCGCGGGCGTGGAACGACGCCAAAGTCAGCGCTCACCATGGCATCATCCCCACCGCCGCCGCCAGTGACCCCTCGCGCCTGCCGGCCAAGCACAAGGCCGTGTATACCCTGATCCGCGCCCGCTATCTGGCGCAGTTCCTGCCCAACCATGAGTACGACCGCACCCAGGCCGACTTCGACTGCGCCGGTCATGCGCTGCGTGCTGTAGGCAAGCAGATCGTCGAGCCGGGCTGGCGCCGCGCCTTGCCCGAGGCGCTGACCCCGGCCAAAGGCCGCGAGGCACCACCGGCCCAGGTGCTGCCGGCGCTTCGCGAAGGCCAGGACTGCAACGTACACAGCCTGCAACTGAAAGACCTGTGGACCCAGCCACCCAAACCGTTTACCGAAGGCGACCTGATCAAGGCGATGAAAAACGTGGCCAAGCTGGTGGATGACCCTCGGCTGAAGCAGAAGCTCAAGGAAACCACCGGCATCGGCACCGAAGCCACCCGCGCCAGCATTATCCAGGGCCTGCTCGACCGCGGTTACCTGATAAAGAACGGCAAGGCGCTGTCGGCCACACCTGCGGCCTTCAGCCTGATCGACGCCGTTCCCCGCGCCATTGCCGACCCCGGCACCACGGCGATCTGGGAGCAGGCGCTGGACATGGTGCAAAGCGGCGAGATGCCCCTGGAAGAGTTCGTCGCCCGGCAATCAGCGTGGATGGGCAAGCTGGTCGAGCGTTGCAGCGGCATGCGCATGACCATCAGCGGGCCAGCGGCCGGGGCGGCCCCGCCCTGGAAGAAGAAACGTCGCGGTGGAGGTGGGAAAAGCAAAGCGGCCGGAAACAAGGCAACTCCGAGCAAGCCACGGCAGCCGCGGAAAAAGGCAACGTCCTGAAAATTACGCCTTCTCACGTCCGGTCTCTCTGCGCGTGCCCCCTGTAGGAGCGGGTTCACCCGCGAAGAGGCCAGCCCAGGCAACACATTAACCACAGGCAAACCACAAACCCCGACCAACACATTGGCAGCGTGAAATTTAACTGCTAACTTTTCATGAAAATAAACATAATAATTTTCACGGAAATCCCGCATGTTCAAACAATCCGCCCAGCACGTCGCCAGTTACTACGCCCAGACCTACCCCGCCAACATCCCATTACGCCCTACCCTGCAAGGCACTCAGGACACCGATGTGCTGATCATCGGCGCCGGTTTCAGCGGCCTGCACACTGCCCTGCGGCTGACCCAGGCCGGCAAGCGCGTAACGCTGCTGGAAGCCAGCCGGGTTGCCTGGGCGGCCTCCGGACGCAACGGTGGCCAGGCCCTGTTGGGCTGGTCGTGCGACATGCCGCCGCTGGAGCAGGCCCTTGGCATCGAACGCACCCAACGGCTATGGGCCAGCATGTGCTGGGCCGCCGACGAGATGCGCGAATTGCCTCAACGCCACGGTTTCGACATCGACTACCGGCAGGGCAGCCTGTGGACTGCGGTATTGCCACGCCGGGTGAAAATGCTCGAAGAGGCCCTGCATGATGCCGAGCATAAATGGGGTTACGACGCCCTGCGCCTGATTGGCCGTGACGAGTTGCCGCAATGGATCGACAGCCCGCGCTACCAGGCCGCGCTGTACGACGCCAAAGGTGCCCACCTCAACCCGCTGAAACTGGCACAGGGCCTGGCCAATACCATCGAGGCTGCCGGCGGGCAAATCTACGAACAGAGCCAGGTGCTCAGCTACCAGCAGGCTCGCGACGGCTATGTCGCCCGTACCGACCGTGGCGAAGTTCGCTGCCAGGTATTGGTGCTGGCCTGCAACGCCTACATCGACCGCCTTGACCGCAGCCTGTCGCGTCGCCTGTTACCAGTCGGTTCCTACCAGGTCGCCACTGCGCCTCTGGATGCCGACTTCGCCCATTCGTTACTACCTCGCAACAGTTGTGTGATCGACAACCAGTTCGTACCCGACTACTTTCGCCTCACCCCGGACCACCGCCTGCTGTTCGGTGGCGGCTGCACTTACCTGGGCGGCATTCCCAAGGACGTCGCCAGCGCCACCCGCCCGTACCTGGAGCGGGTATTCCCGCAACTGGCCGGGGTGGCCATTGACTATGCCTGGGGCGGCCATATCGATTGCAGCATCAAGCGCACCCCGGACGTCGGTCGCGAGGGCCAGCGCTACTGGCTGCAGGGCTTCTCCGGTCATGGCGTACTGCCGACCCTGGCGGCGGCGCGTGCGGTCAGCGATGCCATTCTCGGCGATGAAGACCTGTTGGCGCTGTACCAAGGCATCGACAACGGCCGCTTCCCCGGTGGCGACCTGCTGGCTGCGCCATTGGAAGCGGCGGCAAAGGCCTGGTACCGCATGCGCGACCGCGTCTGAAGGGCATCAGTATTGCCTGTGCGGGCCTCTTCGCGGGTGAACCCGCTCCTACACTGTGAGGTCCCTTTCACCCGCGAAGAGGCCCGCACAGGCACCACAACTTCCTGATACCCGCCAAAAACCCTCCTATTCTCAATAGCTCCCTTCGCTTCCTGCACCCAGGAGACACGACCATGAGCTATGTAACCACGAAGGACGGCGTACAGATTTTCTACAAGGACTGGGGCCCGCGCGATGCACCGGTGATCCACTTCCACCACGGCTGGCCGCTCAGTGCCGATGACTGGGACGCGCAGATGCTGTTCTTCCTCGCTGAAGGCTACCGCGTGGTCGCCCACGACCGGCGGGGCCATGGCCGCTCCAGCCAGGTATGGGACGGCCACGACATGGACCACTATGCCGACGACGTAGCCGCCGTGGTCGCCCACCTAGGCACCCAGGGCGCCGTGCATGTCGGCCACTCGACCGGCGGCGGCGAAGTGGTGCGCTACATGGCACGGCACCCTGAAGACAAGGTGGCCAAGGCCGTGCTGATCGCGGCCGTACCCCCTTTGATGGTGCAAACCCCCGGCAACCCCGGTGGCCTGCCCAAGTCGGTATTCGACGGTTTCCAGGCCCAGGTTGCCAGCAACCGGGCGCAGTTCTACCGGGATGTGCCAACAGGGCCGTTCTACGGCTACAACCGCCCTGGGGTCGAAGCCAGCGAAGGCATCATCGGCAACTGGTGGCGCCAAGGCATGATCGGCAGTGCAAAGGCCCATTACGATGGCATCGTGGCGTTTTCCCAGACCGATTTCACCGAGGACCTCAAGGGCATCCAGCAGCCGGTGCTGGTGATGCACGGCGACGATGACCAGATCGTGCCCTATGAAAATTCCGGGGTACTGTCGGCCAGGCTGCTGCCCAACGGCACGCTAAAAACCTACAAAGGCTACCCGCATGGCATGCCCACCACCCATGCCGATGTGATCAATGCGGATTTGCTGGCGTTTATCCGTAGTTGATGCTTTCGCCTGTACCGGCCCTTTCGCGGGTAAACCCGCTCCTACAGGTCCTCCACCGTCCTCAAGACCTGTGCAGTACCTGTAGGAGCGGGTTTACCCGCGAAAGGGCCGGTACAAGCAACACACTTATGTGGTGTCTGTATGCAACTGGCAAATCTACCAGTTGCGCGCCTGCCTATTTTGTTCGAGGGTAGTCTCAATTGACCATTCCCACGCCAGCAGGTTGACCATGTCACAAAACAGGAAGCAATGCTTATTTTACAAAAATGACCACCTGTCTTCGAAAATTGACAGCGGACGTTCCGTGACAGTGTTTTCCATCTCAAACATTCCTCTGGCGGAACACTCAACCGAAACACTATTACTGGCAACAGACTCACGTAACTCCATAGCAAGGCGCTCTTATCGCAGCGGCACTTGCAACCTGACCTACACCGCTTACGGGTACAGCGTTACAGCTCATATGATGGGATTCACCGGACAACGCTTCGATGACGTCACAAACTGCTACCTCCTTGGTAACGGTTATCGCGCCTTTAGTCCGAGATTAGCTCGATTTTATTCAGCAGACAGCCTCAGCCCGTTTACAAAACACACACATAACGCCTATGCCTATTGCCTGGGTGACCCAGTAAATTACCACGACCCTTCGGGACATATGTTACGCCACCTCAATACAATGTGGAATAGCGTAAAGAATAAGTTCGTGAAGCCCAGGATTCATTACATCAACAAAGCAAGGGAAGCAATCACGAATTTCCCCAACCTCGAACAATACTCCACTATCGTTGACAGTCCAAACGTAACCCAAGACACCCTCCAGATGATCTACAAGCTTCCGAAGATGGACGCCATGCTTGCTGAGCTTAGAGACACAGCAGTCCTTAACTGGCGTTTCAAGAAAGGCAATATTGAAGGCCCCATCATTCAAGACTTTGACTATCTCAAGCATTTGGACATAGACGGACAACTTGCCTACATAGGACTAGTGGAAAAGAGCCATAAGTATAGAGCCCAGTTGAACAACTTAGCATTCGCGTCCCAGCAAACCGCCAAAAGGCATTCGAGCATTCAATTACCCGCTACGTCACCTGATCTATCACATCCAGCCACTCTCAGATCAGTGAGGCGAGGGTCATAAAGACACTAACCTGAACGAGCACGTCTGCATCGGGTTTGAAACAAGTAAACGGCTTGAAACACTGACAGCCTCAGGGACGAGAGATTATCATGGCCGATTATCAGTCCATTTGCCGCAATCCGGCCCTTCAGCTTGAAAGCCTCCCATGCCCTTCGAACTCACCGTAGAACCCCTAACCCTCCTCATCCTGGCGCTGGTCGCCTTCGTCGCCGGATTCATCGACGCCATCGCCGGTGGCGGGGGCCTGCTCACCACCCCGGCCCTGCTCACCGCCGGCATGCCACCGCACCTGGTGCTGGGCACCAACAAGCTCAGTTCCACCTTCGGCTCGGCCACCGCAAGTTTCACTTACTACAAACGCAAACTGTTCCATCCGGCGCAGTGGCGCCCGGCATTGTTCGCCACCCTGACCGGGGCGTTGCTCGGCGCCGTCATCGCCCACTACATGCCAGCCGAATGGCTGAACAAGATGCTGCCAGTGATCGTCTTCGCCTGTGGCATCTACCTGTTGTTCGGCGGCACGCCCAAGGCGCCGCTGGATGCCGATGCTCCGATCAAGAAAAAGTGGCAAGTCCCGCAAGGCTTCACCCTGGGCTTCTACGACGGCGTAGCCGGCCCGGGTACCGGGGCGTTCTGGACGGTCAGTACCCTGCTGCTGTACCCCATCGACCTGGTACGCGCCAGCGGCGTGGCGCGCAGCATGAACTTCGTCAGCAACATCGCGGCGCTGACGGTGTTCATCATTTCCGGGCAGGTGGACTATATCGTCGGCCTGTGCATGGGCCTGTCGGTGATGGTCGGCGCCTTTTTCGGCGCACGCACTGCGATCAGCGGCGGCAGCAAGTTCATCCGCCCGGTGTTCATCACCGTGGTGCTGGCGTTGACCGTGCGCTTAGCGTGGCAACACTGGTTCGGGCAGGCCTGAGGGGCTTTGGCAATGGAATGACCATTGCCTGCGCCCTGCGCCTAGTCGGAGCACATTGTTCACTGCAGCTAGGACGGGAAAGCAGGGATATCACAGCCCAGCCGCCGCGCAACATACAGATCGATCAGGTAACGGGCAATGGACCGCCCGGCCGGCAGCGGCGGCAAGTCGTGGACGCTGAACCACTTGGCGTCCTCGATCTCGTCCGGCTGCATGACAATCTCGCCCCCGGCATACTCGGCATGGAAACCCAGCATCATCGAATGCGGGAACGGCCAGCACTGGCTGCCGACGTACTGGATGTTCCGCACCTCCACCGCCACTTCTTCGCGCACTTCGCGCACCAGGCAGTCTTCGGCCGATTCACCCGGCTCGGCAAAACCTGCCAAGGTGCTGTACACCCCGGTAACGAAGCGTGGCGAACGCGCCAGCAGGATTTCATCACCGCGTGTCACCAGCACGATCATGCTGGGTGAAATGCGCGGATAGCTGCGCAGGTCGCAGGGCTGGCAGTACATCGCCCGCTCCCAGCGAATTTGCGTCATCGCCTGGCCGCAACTGCCGCAGAAGCGATGCTCGCGCGCCCAGGTACCGATTTGTGCGGCATAGCCCAGCACCTTGTAGGTGTCGAAGTCGCCTTCGAGCATGAACGCACGCAGGCCGCGCCAGCTGCAGCCAGGCACATCAGTGGCGCTGCGCAGTTCCAGCAGGAACACCGGCTGGCCGTCAAAGTGACCGATGCCGTGCTCGCACAGCACGTCGAGGTCCTGGCGCTTGAGCCAGTCGCGGGGGAACAGCGCGCCGTTGGCGTCCACCAGAAACCCTTCAGGGCTGCGGGCCACGGCCAGCCCCCCGGTCATCTGTGGGTCGAGTACTGCAGTAGTCCAGCGTGCTGACATGTCGGGGGTTCCTTTACTGCGCGTCCCCCGGCCCAATCAGTCGGCGAACGTCGGTTTCTGTTTGCTCATGTGCGCCGCCACAGCCACGCGCAGGTCTTCGGACTGCAGCATCGCGGCGTTCCAGGTGGCAATGTAGTCCAGGCCATCGTCGATGCGATGGTCACGCATGTAGCTGAGCATTTCCTTGGTGCCGGCCACAGCGATCGGCGATTTTGCGGCAATCTCGCGGGCGATGGCAAAGACGCCGTCCATCAGTGCGGCCTGATCATCATAGACTCGGTTGACCAGGCCGATGCGCAGCGCCTCGTCGGCCTCGACATTGCGCCCGGTAAACGCCAGCTCCCGCATGATGCCGTCGCCAATGATGCGTGGCAAACGTTGCAATGTGCCAACATCGGCCGCCATACCCATGTCGATTTCCTTGATCGAGAACTGCGCGTCACTGCTGCAGTAGCGCATGTCGCATGCCGAGATGAGGTCGATGGCGCCGCCGATGCAGTAGCCTTGCACGGCCGCCAGTACGGGTTTGCGGCACGTGTCCACAGCGGTGAACGAGGCCTGCAGCCGCTGGATGGTCTTGCGCAGGAAGCGTGCATTGCGGCCCACGTCCTTGCCCATCTGCCCAGCCAGCGAGGCCAGCATCATCAGGTCGATACCGGCGGAAAAGTGCTTGCCAGCGCCGCTGATCACCACCGCGCGCACGGCATCGGTGTCATCGATCCACTGGAAGATGTCGACGATTTCCTCCCAGAAGGCCGCATTCATCGCGTTGACCTTCTCTGGGCGATTGATCTGAACATGGGCGACGCTGTCGGTCAGTTCGACCTTTAATGCACTGTACTCGGTCACGGGCGGCACTCCTGCGGGCGAAAAGTTCATGGTCCGGATGTTAACTCATGCCGATGACCGTACTTGTGCCAAAAACGGGACTGTATGCCTTGCCTAAGGCGCAATGATCCGGCACCGTGCGCCATCGCTGAATCATAAGGATACATATTCATGTCGCGCTCCCTGACCGGCGCCCTCGCTCACGGTTTCCTGGGCCAGTCGCCGCTTTGGTACAAAGCGGTCATCTGCCTGTTCCTGGTGCTCAATCCGCTTCTACTGGCAACCATTGGCCCGGCTGCAGCCGGGTGGGCGCTGGTAATCGAGTTCATCTTCACCCTGGGCATGGCGCTGAAGTGCTACCCGCTGATGCCCGGGGGATTGTTGCTGATCGAAGCCCTGCTGTTGCAGATGACCACGCCGCAGGCACTGTACGAAGAACTGCAGCACAACTTCCCGGTAATCCTGCTGCTGATGTTCATGGTCGCCGGTATCCATTTCATGAAGGAACTGCTGCTGTTCCTGTTCTCGCGCATTCTGCTGGGTGTGCGCTCGAAAGCCATGCTGTCGCTACTGTTCTGCGTACTGTCGGCATTCCTTTCGGCGTTTCTCGATGCGCTGACCGTGACGGCCGTGATCATCAGCGCCGCGGTCGGCTTTTATGCGGTCTACCATCGCGTGGCGTCCGGCGCCAACCCGCGTGAAGACAGCGCACTGGACAGCGACCAGCAAGTGGCGCAGTTACACCGTGACGACCTGAACCAGTTCCGCGCGTTCCTGCGCAGCTTGCTGATGCACGGCGCAGTGGGTACCGCCTTGGGTGGCGTGTGCACGCTGGTGGGCGAGCCGCAGAACCTGCTGATCGGCCACGAGATGGGCTGGCACTTCGCTGACTTCTTCCTCAAGGTGGCGCCCGTGTCGATACCGGTGCTGGGTGCCGGCCTGCTGACCTGCGTGTTGCTGGAGAAGCTGCGCCTGTTCGGCTACGGCACGCTGATGCCTGAGACAGTGCGCCAGGTACTGGCTGCCTATGCCGCCGAGGACGATGCCGCACGTACCCAGGCCCAGCGCATCGCGCTGTGGGTACAAGGGCTTGCTGCCCTGATCCTGATCATCTGCCTGGGGCTGCATGTGGCCGAGGTCGGCCTGATCGGCCTGATGGTGATCGTACTGATCACGGCCTTCACCGGCATCACCGACGAGCACCGCCTGGGCCGTGCCTTCCAGGACGCCATGCCATTCACTTCGCTGTTGGTGGTGTTCTTTGCCGTGGTCGCGGTGATTCATCAGCAACAATTGTTCAGCCCATTGATCAGCTGGGTGCTGACGCTGCCGGCCGAACAGCAACCGGGCATGCTGTATCTGGCCAACGGTTTGCTGTCGGCGATCAGCGACAATGTGTTCGTTGCCACCATCTACATCACCGAAGTGAAGCAGGCATTTCTCAACGGCAGCATGAGCCGCGAGCATTTCGAAACACTGGCGGTGGCGATCAACACCGGCACCAACCTGCCAAGCGTGGCGACGCCGAACGGGCAGGCGGCGTTCCTGTTCCTGCTGACCTCGGCCATTGCGCCGCTGATCCGGCTGTCGTATGGACGGATGGTGTGGATGGCGCTGCCCTATACCGTGGTGATGGGCGGGTTGGGATGGTGGGCGGTGACGTACTGGCTGTGAGGCAGGCCTGTGCGGACCTGTGCGGGCCCTTTCGCGGGTAAACCCGCTCCTGCACGGGTTTACCCGCAGGCAATATCGTCTACAACTTTTTCCCCGCACAGGCGTCGAAACACAGGTACGCCCCATCCGCTCCAAGGAGGTCACCCATGGCGCTGCGCACTACACTGCTGCTTTCCTGCATGACCCTGGCCCTGCTCGGCTGCGCCGGCAACGATCACCCGGCACCGCCGCGCACCCAGCAGGTCGACTTGCAACGCTACCAGGGCACTTGGTATGAACTGGCGCGACTGCCGATGTTCTTCCAGCGTAACTGCGTGAAGTCCGAGGCGCGCTATGGCTTGCGCGAGGACGGCCGTATCGATGTAACCAACCGCTGCCAGGAAAAGGACGGCCAGTGGAATGAAGCCAAGGGCATCGCCGAGGCTCAGCAACCGGGCAGCACCGACAAGCTGTGGGTGCGCTTCGACAACTGGTTCAGCCGCCTGGCACCGGGCCTGACCAAGGGCGAGTACTGGGTGCTGTACCACGACAAGGACTACCGCGTGGCTCTGGTCGGCCACCCCAACCGCGAGTACCTGTGGCTGCTTTCGCGCACGCCAGCGGTCACCGACCAGCAGCGCGAGCAACTGCTGACAATCGCCCGAGAGCAAGGGTATGACACCAGCAAGCTCATCTGGCGACAGGATAACTAGCGGGCCGTCGACGGCGGGTGGCAATCCGGCTAAGGTGTGCGCCCCGTATCACCTTGGCCGCTTCTGGCCTGAAACAGGAGCCTGAGCATGGACCTGCTGTTCCTCGGCACCTCCGCCGGGGTGCCCACCAAGGCACGCAATGTCAGCGCCACAGCTGTGATCGAAGCCAGTGGCAGCCACTGGTATCTGGTCGATTGCGGCGAAGGCACCCAGCACCGCCTGCTGCACACCCCGCTTTCGATCCGCGACCTGCGCGCGATCTTCATCACCCACGTGCATGGTGACCATTGCTTCGGCCTGCCCGGCCTGCTGGCCAGCGCGGGCATGAGCGGGCGCACCCAGCCGCTGGAAGTGATCCTGCCCGCCGTACTGCACGATTGGGTACGCCAGGGCCTGGTTGCCAGCGACACCTTCCTGCCGTTCGAGCTACGCCTGTTGCCCGTGGAAGCGCTGATCGCATGGCGCAGCGAAACCCTGCAGGTGACCACCGTGCAACTGTCGCACCGGGTGCCCAGCGTGGGTTTCGTATTCACCGAAATCAACCCTGAGCCACGCCTGGACATCCAGCGCCTGGACGCCGAGGGCATACCGCGTGGTCCGCTGTGGGGCGAGCTGGCCAAGGGGTTGACCGTGACGTTCAACGGGCAACTGCTGAACGGCAACGACTACCTGCGCCCTTCGCGTCCGCCCCAGCGGGTGATCGTGTGCGGGGACAACGACAAACCAGCGCTGCTGGCAGCCGTCGCCAGGGGGGCGGATGTACTGGTGCACGAAGCCACCTTCACCCAGGCGGTGGTCGAACGCACCGGGGGCACGTTCGGCCACAGCACCGCCGCTGAGGTGGCACGCTTTGCCGAGGCCGCTGGCGTGCGCAACCTGGTACTGACGCATTTCAGCGCCCGCTACCAGAACGACCCACGGCGCAGCCCGCACATCGACACCGTGCGCGACGAGGCCCTCGCCCATTACAGCGGGCAGTTGACCCTGGCGCAGGACCTGCAGCGCTATCACCTTGGCCGTAACGGCCTTCTTGAGGCCAGTGCCTAGGCCGCCAGCCGCCCGCTGGCAATTGCCTCCGACGCCGCCAGCATCGCCCGCAACAACACTGCGCAGCCCGCCGCCAGGTCATCGGGCGTGGCGTTCTCGATCTCGTTATGGCTGATGCCGTTTTCGCACGGCACGAAAATCATCCCCGCCGGCCCCAGCTCGGCCAGGAAGATCGCGTCATGCCCCGCCCCACTGACGATGTCCATGTGCGGCAGGCCCAACGCCTTGGCCGACTCGCGTACGGCGTCGACACAGCCTTTGTCGAAGTAAAGCGCCGGGAAGTCTGCCGTGGGCACCAGCTCATGGCTCAGGCCATGCTTGGTACAGGTCGCCTCGATCACCCCGCGCACATCGGCAATCATCGCATTCAACTGCTCGCCCTCCAGGTGGCGGAAGTCGAGGGTCATGCGCACTTCGCCCGGGATCACGTTACGCGAGCCCGGGTACGCCTGAAGGCAACCCACCGTGCCGCAAGCGTGGGGCTGGTGGGCAAGCGCCGTGCGGTTGACCGCCTCTACCACAGCGGCTGCCCCCACCAGGGCGTCCTTGCGCAGGTGCATCGGCGTAGGGCCGGCATGGGCTTCAACACCGCGCAGGGTCAGGTCGAACCACTTCTGGCCCAGCGCGCCGAGGACCACGCCGATGGTCTTGGCCTGGTCCTCAAGGATAGGACCCTGCTCGATATGCGCTTCGAAATACGCCCCCACCGGGTGCCCCGACACGGCACGCGGACCGGCGTAGCCAATGGTGTTCAACGCTTCGCCAACGCTGACACCCTGGGCATCGCGCTTGGCCAGGGTGTCTTCCAGGGTGAACTTGCCGGCGAACACCCCTGAACCCATCATGCACGGCGCAAAACGCGAACCTTCTTCGTTGGTCCACACCACCACTTCGAGCGGCGCGTCGGTTTCCACGCCCAGGTCGTTGAGGGTACGGATCACCTCCAGCCCGGCCATCACCCCGAAGCAGCCATCGAACTTGCCGCCGGTGGGCTGGGTGTCGATATGGCTACCGGTCATCACCGGCGGCAGCTTGGGGTTACGGCCCGGACGGCGGGCGAATATGTTGCCGACAGCGTCGATGCTGACCGAGCAACCGGCCGCCTCGCACCACTGCACGAACAGATCGCGGGCCTGGCGGTCGAGGTCGGTCAAGGCCAGGCGGCAGACACCGCCCTTGGCAGTGGCGCCGAGCCGGGCCAGGTCCATCAGCGACTGCCACAGGCGGGTGCTGTCGACGTGACGGGCGTTGGTCTTCAGGATCTCATTGACGGGGGTCACGGGCTTCTCCTTCAGGCTTCTTATTGTTTGTACGGGCCTCTTCGAGGCCTCAAGGCAAGGGTTTGACCAACCGCACCGGGTTGCGTGCCGCCAAACCGCCAAGCGCGGCGTACAGTGCACCGCCCAGCAACGAGCCGGTGAACCAGCCATAGTCGTAGAACCAGCTGAAACTGCTGTTGCCAATCGCCATTACCGTCAGCCCTACTGGCAAGGCGAAGGCGGCAAAACCGGCCCAGTTCCACGCGGGATACACGTCGTCGCGGTATAGCCCGGCCAGGTCCAGCTTCTGCCGCCGGATCAGGAAGTAGTCCACCACCATGATGCCGGCAATGGGCCCCAACAAGCTGGAATAGCCCAGCAGCCAGTTGGAATACACGCTCTCCAGGCTAAGGTCGGAGACAATCAGGCCCAGTTTCTTCAGCAGTTCATGCCCCATCAGCGCCAGGCCGATAAAGCCGGTCAGCCATACCGCGCGGCTTCGGCCGATCAGGCGTGGGGCAATGTTCTGGAAGTCATTGGTGGGCGACACGATGTTCGCCGCGGTGTTGGTCGACAGCGTGGCAATCACGATCAGCGCCATGGCCAGGGCCACCCAGAACGGGCTTTGAATCTTGCCGATCAGGGTGACCGGGTCGGACACCGTCTCGCCCACCAGCGACGCCGAAGCGGCGGTCAGCACCACACCCAGCGCAGCGAACAGGAACATGGTCAGCGGCAGGCCGAAGATCTGCCCGAGAATCTGGTCCTTCTGGCTGCGGGCGTAGCGGCTGAAGTCGGGAATGTTCAGCGACAGTGTGGCCCAGAAGCCGACCATGGCCGTAAGCCCGGCGCAGAAGTAACTGACCACGCTCGCCCCTTCTGGGCGCTTGGGCGGCTGTGCCAACAGTTCGGTCATCGACATGTGCGGCAAGGCCCAGAACAGCAGACCGACGCCCACTGCCACCAGCAGCGGTGCCGACAGCGTTTCCAGCCACTTGATCGACTCGGCGCCGCGCAGCACCACCCACAGGTTCAGGCACCAGAAGATCATGAAGCCAATTACCTCGCCTGTCCCGCCCAGCGCCTTCCAGCCGTCGAACACCGAACCCAGGAACAGGTGAATGGCCAGCCCGCCGAACATGGTCTGGATACCGAACCAACCACAGGCCACCACCGCGCGGATCAGGCACGGTACGTTGGAGCCGAGAATGCCGAACGACGAACGCAGCAGCACCGGAAACGGGATGCCGTACTTGGTACCGGGAAAGGCATTGAGGGTAAGCGGTATCAGCACGATAACGTTGGCCAGCAGGATCGCCAGCAGCGCTTCGCCAACACTGAGGCCGAAGTAGGCGGTAAGGACACCGCCGAGGGTGTAGGTGGGTACGCAGATGGACATGCCCACCCACAGGGCGGTGATGTGCCATTTGTTCCAGGTGCGCTGGTGCACCTTGGTCGGTGCTATGTCGGGGTTGTAGCGCGGGCTGTCGAGGACATCGCTGCCCTCGGACAGCTCGAACAGGCCATCTTGCTCGACCACTTCCGATCTGCTCTGTTGCATAGGCCCTTCTCCAGTTTTTCTTCTATTTTTTCGCTCATCAGGCTGATTCGATGACCGGAGTTCGCACGCGGAATTGTGCTTAGAAATCTCGACCAGATTTTCATCTTGTCAAGTTAGTCAAATACCCGGAAAACCCCGGCGCCCATTCGCGCGTTAATTTTTTCCTATTGATATCAACAACTTAAAAACCACAAATTTAATGGGAAAATTTTCTTGCTGAATCCAGAATCAGCATCTAGCCTCGAATCTTGTCAGGCCTGACAGGATTGACCGCCCTGCCCGCCCTGCATCCATGACAATGCAAAGAACCGGCCAAGACCGGTCAGCCTGCGAGGAAAACGGCATGTCCCTGTTGATCCGTGGCGCCACCGTGGTTACCCACGAAGAGCGTTATCCCGCCGATGTCCTGTGTGCCGATGGCCTGATCCGTGCCATCGGGCAAAACCTCGAACCGCCCACCGACTGCGAGATCCTCGACGGCAGCGGCCAGTACCTGATGCCCGGGGGCATCGATCCGCACACCCACATGCAGTTGCCGTTCATGGGCACGGTGGCCAGTGAGGACTTCTTCAGCGGCACCGCTGCGGGCCTGGCTGGCGGCACCACCTCGATCATCGACTTCGTCATTCCCAACCCGCAGCAGTCGTTGCTGGAGGCCTTCCACACGTGGCGTGGCTGGGCGCAGAAAAGCGCCAGCGACTATGGCTTCCACGTCGCCATCACCTGGTGGAGCGAGCAGGTGGCCGAAGAGATGGGCGAGCTGGTGGCCAAGCACGGGGTGAACAGCTTCAAGCATTTCATGGCCTACAAAAATGCGATCATGGCCGCCGACGATACCCTGGTGGCCAGCTTCGAGCGTTGCCTGCAACTGGGCGCGGTGCCCACCGTGCATGCCGAAAACGGCGAGCTGGTGTACCACCTGCAGAAAAAACTGCTCGCCCAGGGCATGACCGGGCCGGAAGCCCACCCGCTGTCGCGCCCCTCGCAGGTGGAAGGCGAAGCGGCCAGCCGCGCCATCCGCATTGCCGAAACCCTCGGCACGCCGTTGTACCTGGTGCACATTTCCAGCCGCGAGGCACTGGATGAAATCGCCTATGCCCGGGGCAAGGGCCAGCCGGTGTATGGCGAGGTGCTGCCCGGCCACCTGCTGCTGGACGACAGTGTCTACCGTGACCCGGACTGGGCCATCGCCGCCGGTTATGTGATGAGCCCGCCGTTCCGCCCACGCGAGCACCAGGAGGCGCTGTGGCGCGGCTTGCAGTCGGGCAACCTACACACCACCGCCACCGACCACTGCTGCTTCTGCGCCGAGCAGAAAGCCATGGGCCGCGACGACTTCAGCCGCATCCCCAACGGCACCGCCGGCATCGAAGATCGCATGGCAGTACTGTGGGATGCCGGGGTCAACAGCGGGCGTCTGTCGATGCACGAATTCGTCGCGCTGACCTCTACCAACACGGCGAAAATCTTCAACCTGTTCCCGCGCAAGGGCGCTATCCGCGTGGGTGCCGATGCCGACCTGGTGCTGTGGGACCCGCAGGGCACCCGCACCATCTCCGCCAAAACCCACCACCAGCAGGTGGACTTCAACATTTTCGAAGGCCGCACCGTGCGCGGCATCCCAAGCCACACCATCAGCCAGGGGAAGGTGCTCTGGGCCGATGGCGACCTGCGCGCCGAGCCGGGCGCGGGGCGGTATGTGGAACGGCCGGCGTACCCGGCGGTGTATGAGGTGCTGGGGCGCCGGGCCGAGCATCAGCGGCCGATGCCTGTTCAGCGCTGAAGCCACTGGGCTGCTGTGCAGCCCATCGCGACGCAAGGCCGCTCCCACAGGGATCGCGCCAGCTTTTAGAAATTGAGCAAGACAGTTGCTCCCACAAGGACCGCGATCGCCTGTGGGAGCGGCCCCAGAATCGACCGCAATACCTGTCGCCTGCACCAAAAAAAATAGAGAGGCTACAACCGTGACCAACGCCCTGAACCACTTGCCGCGCCCACGGGCCGGCGCCGACCAGTTGGCCGAGCGCTTCAGCGACCTGGCCCCACCCCTCACCGCGCGCCAGGCCGCCCTGGAAAGTGCACGCTGCCTGTACTGCTACGACGCCCCCTGCGTCAACGCTTGCCCCAGCGAGATCGACATCCCCTCGTTCATACACCGCATCAGTGACGAAAACCTGCAAGGCGCCGCCGAGCGCATTCTTTCGGCCAACATTCTGGGCGGTAGTTGCGCCCGCGTGTGCCCCACCGAAATCCTCTGTCAGCAAGCCTGCGTGCGCAACAATGCCCAGGAATGCGCGCCGGTGCTGATCGGCCAGTTGCAGCGTTACGCCTTGGACAACGCCCAGTTCAGCGCACACCCATTCAAGCGCTCGGCAACCACCGGCAAGCGTATCGCCGTGGTCGGCGCCGGCCCGGCAGGGCTGTCCTGCGCCCACCGCCTGGCCATGCACGGCCATGACGTGGTGGTGTTCGAGGCCTGCGACAAGGCCGGTGGCCTCAACGAGTACGGCATCGCCCGCTACAAGCTGGTAGACGACTATGCCCAGCGTGAAGTGGATTTCTTGTTGGGGATTGGCGGTATCGAAGTCCGCCATGGCCAGCGCCTGGGTGGCAACCTCAGCCTGGGCGAACTGCGCGATCAGTACGACGCGGTGTTCCTGGGCCTCGGCCTGAATGCCGTGCGCCAGCTAGGGCTGCCCGACGAGGAAGCACCCGGAGTGGTCGCCGCCACCGAATACATCCGCGAGCTACGCCAGGCCGATGATCTGAGCCAGCTCCCGTTGGCCGACCGCTGCCTGGTGATCGGTGCTGGCAACACGGCCATCGACATGGCTGTGCAGATGAGCCGTCTGGGGGCCCGCGACGTCAACCTGGTGTACCGCCGTGGCCACGCCGACATGGGCGCTACCGGCCACGAGCAGGACATTGCCAAAGCCAACCAGGTGCGCCTGCACACCTGGGCCCGCCCTGATGCCGTGCTGCTGGACGACGCCGGCAGGGTCCGCGGCATGCGTTTTGCCTGCACCGAGCTGGCGGAAGGCCGCCTGCGCGATACCGGCGAAACCTTCGAGCTGGCTGCGGACGCCATCTTCAAGGCCATTGGCCAACGCTTTGACGATGCCAGCCTCGGCGACCCGGTGGCTGCGCAACTGGCCCGCGAGGGTGAGCGCATCCGCGTGGACGAAAACCTGCAGACCAGCCTGCCGGGCGTGTACGCAGGCGGCGACTGCACCGCACTGGGGCAGGACCTTACCGTGCAGGCCGTGCAACACGGCAAGCTGGCCGCCGAAGCCATCCATGCCCAACTCATGCTCAACGTGGAGGCAGCGTAAATGGCCGACTTGTCTATCGTATTTGCCGGCATCAAGGCACCCAACCCCTTCTGGCTGGCCTCCGCACCGCCAACCGACAAGGCCTACAACGTGGTCCGCGCCTTCGAGGCCGGCTGGGGCGGCGTGGTCTGGAAGACCCTGGGCGAAGACCCTGCGGCGGTCAACGTGTCGTCGCGCTACTCGGCGCACTATGGCCCCAACCGTCAGGTACAGGGGATCAACAATATCGAGTTGATCACCGACCGCTCACTGGACATCAACCTGCGTGAAATTACCCAGGTAAAGAAGGACTGGCCCGACCGCGCACTGATTGTGTCGCTGATGGTGCCGTGCATAGAGGAATCGTGGAAGTTCATCCTGCCGCTGGTGGAAGCCACCGGGGCTGATGGCATCGAGCTGAACTTCGGTTGCCCGCACGGAATGCCGGAGCGCGGCATGGGGGCGGCCGTCGGCCAGGTGCCGGAATATGTGGAAATGGTCACCCGCTGGTGCAAGACGTACTGCGCGCTGCCGGTGATCGTGAAGCTTACGCCAAACATCACCGATATCCGCCAGTCGGCCCGCGCCGCGCACCGGGGCGGGGCCGATGCGGTGTCGTTGATCAACACCATCAACTCCATCACCAGCGTCGACCTGGACCGCATGGTGGCCCACCCGATTGTCGGAGACCAGAGCACCCATGGCGGTTACTGCGGTTCGGCAGTGAAGCCGATTGCCTTGAACATGGTGGCGGAAATCGCCCGCGACCCGGAAACGCGGGGCTTGCCGATTTGTGGCATTGGCGGCATCGGCAACTGGCGTGACGCCGCCGAGTTCATGGCCCTGGGCAGTGGCGCCGTGCAGGTGTGCACGGCAGCGATGCTGCATGGCTTCCGTATCGTCGAGGACATGCAGGACGGCCTGGCACGCTGGATGGACCAGCAGGGGCATGCCACTATCGAAGCGTTCCGCGGGCAGGCGGTGGGGCATACCACCGACTGGAAATACCTGGACATCAACTACAAGTCGGTCGCGCACATTGACCAGGAGGCGTGCATTGGCTGCGGGCGCTGCCACATTGCGTGCGAGGACACCTCGCACCAGGCGATTGCCAGCACGCTGAAGGCTGACGGCACGCATGCCTACAGTGTGATCGAAGAGGAGTGCGTAGGCTGCAACCTGTGCCAGATCACCTGCCCGGTGGAAAACTGCATCGAAATGGAGGCACAGGACACCGGCAAGCCATACCTGAACTGGACGCAGGATCCGCGTAACCCCTACCGCGAGGCCAGTTGAAGCGGGTCACCGCCTGAACAGCTGACGCGCCCCCTGTGGGAGCAACTGTCTTGCTCAATTTCTAAAAGCGGGCGCGATACCTGTGGGAGCGGCCTTGTGTCGCGATTGGGCCGCACAGCGGCCCCAGCAGTCTTTGCCGCGATACAGACATCGAGGGGCCGCTTCGCGGCCCAATCGCGACACAAGGCCGCTACCACAAAAAGACCACGTCCACCTGGAATGCCGGATCACGGCGCCAGCCCTATTCCCCGCAAGATCACGCTGGTCACCGTCTGCACCGCATTCTCGAAGGCCATGTCAGACAGCACCTCGCCGCCGTTGAGCAACTGCACCTGGTAACCAAAGTCAGCATAGTGCTGGGTAGACGCCCAGATCATGTACAGCAACGCCGAAGGCTCTACCGGCAGAATACGCCCCTCTTCCACCCAGCAGCGGATCTTGGCTTCTTTCATCTTCGCCCAGGGCACCAGGCTTTCGTCGAGGTTCACCCCCAGCACCGGCGCCCCGTGCAGCATCTCTTCGGCCCAGATTTTCGAGCCCAGCGGCCGCGAGCGCGAATGGCCCATCTTTGCCCGGATGTAGCTGGTCAGCACCACACGCGGGTCGTCGAAGTTCTCGAAGCACAGGGCGTCCTGCTTCCACACATCCAGCAGGTCCTGCAGCACCGCGCGGAACAGCTCGTCCTTGGTGCTGAAGTAATAATGCAGGTTGGAGCGTGGCAGCTCAGCCTGCTCGGCGATATCACCCATGGAGGTGGCGCCATAGCCCTTCTCGGCAAACACCTTTTCCGCCGCTTGCAGGATTTTTTCGATATTGCGTCGGCGGATTTCGATCTTGTGATTGGCCATCAGGCTTGGGCCGTCCACACCGCCAGCTCATAACCGTCCGGGTCGATGAAATGAAAGCGCCGCCCGCCGGGGAAGGCAAAGGTCGCCCGGCTGATTTTCGCCCCGGCAGCTTCGATCCGCTGCTGCGTGGCCTCCAGGTCGTCAGCGTACAGGATGACCAGCGGCCCGCCCGGGCGCACCGGCTCACCCGTGGTGAAGCCCCCCGTCAACCGGCCATCGCTGAACTCGGTGTAAGTCGGCCCGTAGTCGGTGAACGCCCAGCCAAACACACTGCCATAGAAGGCCTTGCTCCGTGAGATGTCGCTGACATTGAACTCGATGTTGTCGATCTGCCGGTCAGTACCGCGAATGCCCATGTATGCTCCGTGCCGAAAGGGTTTGGCCTAGTCTACTCCGGTCAAGGCAGTCGCCCTACTCATTCGCTACCCACAACGCGCCCGGTCGCGCGCCGGGCACTGTGCGCGGTGCAGATTCAGCGCGGTGTTGATGATGCCTATCTGGCTGAAGGCCTGGGGGAAGTTGCCGAGCATGCGCTGGCCGGCCGAGTCGTACTGTTCGGCCAGCAGGCCGAGGTCGTTGCACAGGCCGGTCAGGTGTTGGTACAGCGCTTCGGCTTTGCCCTGGCGCCCCAGCAATACATAAACGTCAGCCAGCCAGAACGAACACACCAGGAAGGTGCCCTCTCCCGGCGTCAGGCCGTCGCTGCAGCTGTCACTGTCATAGCGCAGCAACAGGCCGTTCTTCATCAGACGCTGTTCGATCTGTTCCAGGGTGCGCATGAAGCGTGGGTCATCCGCCGGCAGGAAGCCGGTCAGGGCGATCTGCAACAGGCTGGCGTCCATTTCGGTCGAACCATAGGCCTGGACGAAGAACCGGCCGCTGGGGTCCAGGCCGTGCTCGCACACGTCGCGGTGAATTTCGTCCGCCACCTGGCGATAATGCTGCCCGCGCTCGCGGCCTTCTTCTGTGGTGTCGGCCAGCCCTGCGGCGCGGTCGAAGGCGACCCAGGCCATCACCTTGGAGTGCACGAACTGCTGCCGGCCGCCACGCACTTCCCAGATGCCCTCGTCCGGCTCGCGCCAGATGCGTTCGACATAAGGCAATATCAAGCGCGAAATGGCGGCGCTGCGCGGGTGACGGGGCAACCCGCCCCTGATCGCCTGAGTCATCGCATCGGCCAGTTCGCCATAGATGTCCAGTTGTGTCTGCGCCGAGGCGGCGTTGCCCACCCGCACCGGCTGTGAATGTTCATAACCGGCCAACCACGGCAAGGTGTACTCCTGCAGGTCACGCTCGCCAGCCAGGCCATACATGATCTGCATCTGCTCGGGGTTGCCGGCCACCGAGCGCAGCAGCCACTCGCGCCAGGCCTGGGCCTCGTCGAAGTAGCCAAGGTTCATGAAGGCCAGCAGGGTCATGGTCGCGTCGCGCAGCCAACAGAAGCGGTAGTCCCAATTGCGCTCGCCCCCCACACGCTCAGGCAACGAAGTGGTGACGGCAGCGACAATACCGCCGGTGGGGGCGTAGGTCATGGCCTTGAGGGTGAGCAGCGACCGACGCACCAGGGCGGTATATGGCCCTACCTGCGGGCAGCGGTCGGCGAAGGCCTGCCATTGCTCACAGGTGTTTGCCAGGGCATGGTCGATGTTGCAGTCAGGCTGCACCGGCAAGTGCGAGGGCTGGTGACGCAGGCTGAAGACCTGGCGCTGGCCCGTGCTGACGCGAAAGCGGCAGCCGGTATGATGGTCGCGGGCTTGCGGGGGCACGGTGCTGCACAGGATCAAACGGTCAGGGCCGGCGACGGCACTGAGGGTCAGTGGGTCGAGCCGTTCCACCCAGGGCACGCTGCGGCCGTAGTCGAAGCGCATGACCAGGTCCATTTCGAAATGGGTTTCGCCAGACAAGCCTTCGACGATGCGCACCACCGAATTGACTTCGCCCAAGGGCATGAAGTCGAGCACCCGGGCACGACCGCTGGCGGTGACCCAGGTGGTTTCCAGCACCAGGGTGTCGCCCAGGTATTGGCGGCTGCTGTGCGTTACCGGGTCGCAAGGGGCCAGGCGCCAGCGGCCATTTTCTTCGTTGCCCAGCAGGGCGGCGAACACGGCGGGGGCGTCGAAGCGTGGCAGGCACAGCCAGTCCAGCGCGCCATCGCGGCTGACCAGCGCCGCACTGCGGCAATTGCCCAGCAGGGCGTAGTCTTCGATGTGGGCAGGCATTGAGTCTCCTTTGTGTGGTTGCCTGTGCTGCCCGCTTCGCAGGTGCCTGAGGGAATGGAATGCCCTGCAGGCGCGGGCTTGCCCGCGAAAGGGCCGGCACAGGCTTGCAAACCTCTCACCCCAACCGGTGCCACTCCCGCTTGTCGCGGGTCAGCAATTCATTGCCGGCCTCAGGCCCATCTTCGCCAGCCGAGTACTCATGCACTTCGCCGCCCTGGGCCCAGGCATCGAGAAACGGCTGCACCGCTCGCCAGCCGTTTTCGATGTTGTCAGCCCGCTGGAACAGGGTCTGGTCACCGGTCAGGCAGTCATAGATCAGCGTCTCGTAGCCAGTGGCCGGGGTCATCTTGAAGAAGTCCTTGTAGGCAAAACCCAACTCGACATTCTCCATCACCAGCTCTGGCCCGGGCCGTTTGGCTTGCAGATCGAACCACATGCCTTCATTGGGCTGGATCTGGATTTTCAGGTAGTTGGGTTTGGGCCGTTCCAGCTCCGACTCGCGAAACTGCGCATACGGTGCGGGCTTGAAGCAGATGGCAATCTCGGTGTCACGCACGCTCATGCGCTTGCCGGTGCGCAGGTAAAATGGCACGCCGGCCCAGCGCCAGTTGTCGATCATCACCTTCAGCGCCACGTAGGTCTCGGTCTGGCTATCCGGCGCGACGTTGGCCTCCTGACGGTAGCCTGGCAACGGCTTGCGCCCCTGCTTGCCAGCGCTGTACTGGCCTCGCACGGAGTTCTTCAGGGCCATTTTTGCCGACCATGGGCGAATAGCGCCGACCACCTTGGCTTTTTCACCGCGCACCGCATCGGCACCGAACGCGGCCGGCGGCTCCATGGCCACCATCGCCAGCAACTGGAACAGGTGGTTGGGCACCATGTCGCGCAGGGCGCCGGTGCTGTCATAGAACGCACCACGGGTCTCGACACCGACGGTTTCCGCTGCGGTGATCTGCACGTGGTCGATGTAGTGGTTGTTCCAGAACGATTCGAACAGGCCGTTGGAAAAGCGGCTGACCAGAATATTCTGCACCGTCTCTTTGCCCAGGTAATGGTCGATGCGGTAGATCTGCCGCTCGCCCATCACCTTCAGCAGGCAGGCGTTGAGCGCCTCGGCGCTGGCCAGGTCGGTGCCGAACGGTTTTTCAACCACCACCCGGCGAAAGCCGCCGGCAGACTCGTCCAGCAGGCCGGCCTGCCCCAGGCGCTGCGCCACCTCGGGGAAGAAGCGCGGCGACGTGGCCAGATAGAAAATGGCATTGCCGTGGCGGGTCTTGTCGATGCGCCTGGCCAGGGCCTGGTAGGTGGCCGGATCGAGAAAGTCGCCCGTCTGATAATCCAGGCGCTTGGCCAGGCGGGCCCATAGTTTCTCGTCCAGGCACTTGGCGGTGCCCTCGCTTCCTTTGTCACGCTCGACCATGAACGCGTGCAGGCGCGCGGCGAAATCCTCGGCGCTGGCCGGGTTATGGTCGACGCCGACGATGCGCAGGTTACGGTCCAGCAAACCGTCGCGGCTGAGGTTGTACAGCGCGGGCATCAGCAGGCGCTTGACCAGGTCGCCATTGGCGCCGAACAGGAACAGGGTACAAGGGGGGGCGGCCGCAAGGGTCTGTTTAGTCATTCGCCTTTCTTCTCGACGTGGCCACCGAAGCCCAGGCGCATGGCCGAGAGGATCTTGTCACCGTAGGTGCCCTGTTGCTGGCGCGAACGGAAGCGCGCGAACAGTGCGCTGGACAACACCGGCACCGGCACCGCCTGCTCGACGGCGGCGTCGATGGTCCAGCGGCCTTCGCCACTGTCGGACACCGAGCCACTGAATTGCGACAGCTGAGGGTCGGCCACCAGTGCATCGGCGGTGAGGTCGAGCAGCCACGAGGTCACCACGCTGCCGCGTCGCCACACTTCGGCAATTTCGGCCACGTTCAGGTCGAAGCGCTGGTCTTCGGGCAGCTCGTTGCCGCCCTTGCTGCGCAGCAGGTCGAAGCCTTCGGCATAGGCCTGCATCAGGCCGTACTCGATGCCGTTATGCACCATTTTCACGTAGTGCCCGGCGCCCGGTGGGCCGGCATGGATATAGCCGTGCTCGGCACGCTGGTGCTCGCCGCTGCGGCCATGGGTACGCGGGATGTCGCCCACGCCCGGCGCCAGCGCCTTGAACAGCGGCTCGAGGCGCTCGAACACGTCCTTTTCGCCGCCGATCATCATGCAGTAGCCGCGGTCCAGGCCCCACACGCCGCCGGAAGTCCCGACGTCCAGATAATGCAGGCCGCGCTTGGCCAGTTCGGCGGCGCGGCGCATGTCGTCCTTGTAGAAGGTGTTGCCACCGTCGATGATCGCATCGCCCGGTTCCAGCAATTCGGCCAGCTGGGCGATAGTCTGCTCGGTGGCGTCGCCAGCCGGCAGCATCACCCAGACCGCGCGCGGCGCTTTCAGCTTTTGCACCAGTGCACCGAGGTCATGCGCGCCCTGGGCGCCTTCGCCCTCCAGGCCGGTGATGGCTTCACGGTTGCGGTCGTGCACCACGGTGCGGTGACCGGCGCGCATCAGGCGCCTTGCGATATTGCCGCCCATACGGCCCAGCCCGATGATTCCCAGTTGCATGAGCCAATGCTCCCTTTTCGAAATGGATGACGACAGTCCAGCTTTTCAGATTAGTCCAGCATGCCGCCCGAGGGTTCAGCGACGAACGGCAAGACCACAATAAACAAAAAAGTTCCCAAGCCCGGTGAAAGAATTCAGAATGCGCCCCGCGTGAAGCGTCTACGCTTTGACTTGTCACCAGCCAAAACCGCGAGGTGTGCTCATGGGTACATTGATGCCAGCAACCCCACCCCAGACCCTCTATGTCTCTGTGCGCCGTGATGAGCTGCGTAAACTGAAGGACGAACGTGACCAGCTGCGTCAGCAGGTTGCCCAACTGAACCTGCTGTTGGCGCAGCAACGCGCTGGCGATAAAGCGGTCAGCCTCTGATCGATTCCTTTTTCGCCTGTGGGGGCTGCATGGCTCCCACCCGATCCTGAATCCAGTCACCGTCTTTGAACCCTATCGGGCAACCGAAGCGGCTTTGTGCCCAAAAAGGGCCGGCACTGAAGCAGAATCCTGCGCCCATACCCGCCTCTTCGCAGCCTAAAGCCACGCTTACGCCTACGCACCCAAAAGGTGCATTGCGCGTAACGAGCCACAATTTGGCGCAGCTCGAAACCCCTCTGCCCCACACTCGCCCACCCCGTTTCACAACCCCTCACAAACGCCAACGTTTGCGTCTATTGCGCACATAACAATAGTGACCAGTGGGTCACCTTTTTAGCACTTTCTCTCCTACACTCAGTTTTCGGCCCGCCATTTGCTCAATGGAAGAGTGACCCCAAAAAAGTCGAACTTTCAGGAAACCCGGCAGGTCATGAACATAAGTAGGCCAGACGCATCGGGCTATTCCCGATCCTCGGCCCACACACCCCAACCAGTCCAAGCGCCTTCGGCCGGAATGCTGATCGCGTAGTGCCTGCGCGCACGACCCTGGGGCATGGAACGCACTAAGCAGATTCAAACTAGAGAGAACCAGCACGAAACATCGCCACGGGTGCCAGCACCCGACCAAGCATAGGGACGGAGAGAAGTATGATCAGTGCCGCTGTCGAGCCTCACGTAGACGCTTTCAAACCGGATAACCGCGAGCCGCTCACCCCGGACTTCGCCACGACAGGCAAGGCACCCGGCGCCCAGCGCCAGCAAAACCCGAACATGCGCAAGATTCTGTTCGTGACCTCGGAAATCGCTGATCTGGTGAAAACCGGTGGCCTGGGTGATGTGTCCGCTGCCCTGCCCCGTGCCCTGGCGCACCTGCACGATGTGCGGGTACTTATCCCCGGCTACCGCCAGGTGATGGAAAGCGACAACCCTATACATATCGTGGGTGAACTGGGCGGCCATGCGGCCCTGCCGCCCTGCAAGATCGGGCGCATGGACATGGCCGACGGCCTGGTCATCTATGTGTTGATCTGCCCCGAACTGTACCAGCGCGACGGCACACCCTATGGTGCCAACAATGGCCGCGACTGGCCCGACAACCACATCCGCTTCGCCCGCCTGGGCCTGGCTGCCGCCGAAATCGCTGCCGGCGAAGGCAAGATCCACTGGACGCCGGAAGTGGTGCACGCGCATGACTGGCCCGCCGGCCTGGCCCCCGCCTACATGCACTGGCGCGGCCTGAATACGCCCACGCTGTTCACCATCCACAACCTGGCGTACCAAGGTGTGTACAGCCGCGGTTGCAGCCCGGAGCTGGCGATACCCGAACATGCCATGCAGCAAGAAGGCATGGAGTTCTACGGCAAGCTGTCGTTCCTCAAGGCCGGCCTGGCCTACTCCAGCCACATCACCACAGTCAGCGCCACCTATGCCCGGGAAATCACCACCCCGGAATTCGGCTGCGGCCTGGACGGTTTCCTCGCCAGCAAGGCCCAGCAAGGCCTGCTCGGTGGCATCCCCAACGGCATCGACGAAAGCTGGGACTCGGCCACCGACAAGCACCTGCAACACAACTTCAGCATCAATGACTGGGAGGGCAAAGCGCGTAACACCCAGGAGGTGCGCGAGCTGTTCGGCCTGGACGATTCCGAAGGCCCACTATTCGCCGTGGTGTCGCGGCTGGTCTATCAAAAGGGCCTGGACCTGACCCTGGGCGTGGCCGACTACATCGTCGAGCAAGGCGGGCAGATTGCGATCATCGGCCGCGGCGAGCCGGAAGAAGAACAGGCCATGCGCGAGCTGGCACTGCGTCACCCGGGCCGCATCGGCGTGCGTATTGGTTTCAATGAAACCGATGCCCGGCGCATGTTCGCCGGCAGCGATTTCCTGCTGATGCCGTCTCGGTATGAGCCGTGCGGCCTTAGCCAGATGTACGCGCAACGCTTCGGCTCGCTGCCGGTAGCACGCAATACCGGTGGCCTGGCCGACACCATCGAGTGCGGCGTGACGGGCTTCCTGTTCAACGAGTCCACCGTCGAGAGCTACCGCGAGGCACTCAGCCGCGCCTTCTATGTTTACGGCAAGAAGGACCTGCTGAACGCCATGCGCTGCCTGTCGATGACCCAGCCGTTCAACTGGTGCCAGGCGGTTGAACCCTATGCCCGCCTGTACGAGGACCTGGTCAAGCAGACACAACTGAGCCACTACTGAGCGGGGGTCGGAAGATGCACAGACATGGCGCACACTTGCTGGACGCCACGTCGGCGCGCTTCGCCCTCTGGGCGCCGGATGCGCGCAGCGTGAGCGTGGAACTGGAGCGGCAGCCGGCCATCGAACTGCTGCCGGATGATGAGGGTTGGTACAGCGGCGTGGCGCCATGCCAGGCCGGTGACCGTTACCACTACCGTATCGACGGTGAGCTGCAGGTGGCCGACCCGGCCTCGCGCTACCAGCCCGACGGCGTACACGGGCCGAGCCAGGTAGTGGATGTGACCGGTTATGCCTGGCAACACCCGTGGCTGGGCCGGCCTTGGCATGAGGCCGTGATCCAGGAGGTGCATGTCGGCCTGCTCGGGGGGTACGCCGGGGTTGCCCGGCACCTGCAGCGCCTGGCCGAACTGGGCATCAGCGCGATCGAGCTGATGCCGCTGGGGCAGTTCCCCGGCGAACGCAACTGGGGCTACGACGGCGTACTCCCTTACGCCCCACAGAACACCTACGGCAGCCCCGAGCAGCTGTGCGCACTGGTCGACCAGGCCCACGGCCACGGGCTGATGGTGCTGGTCGATGTGGTGTACAACCACTTCGGACCTGACGGCAATTACCTGCACCAGTACGCCAGCCCGTTCTTCCGTGAAGACCGGCAGACACCGTGGGGCGCGGCCATCGATTTTCGCCGCCCGCAGGTGCGCGAGTACTTTATCCAGAATGCCCTGATGTGGCTGTGCGACTACCGCTGCGACGGCCTGCGCCTGGATGCCGTGCATGCCATCGACCAGCCCGATTTCCTGATCGAACTGGCCCAACGGGTACGCGCCGCCGTAGAACCGGGCCGGCACGTGTGGCTGGTGCTGGAGAACGAGCACAACCAGGCAGGCCTGCTGGAACAGGGTTACGATGCCCAGTGGAACGACGACGGCCACAATGCCCTGCACGTGCTGCTGACCGGTGAAACCGAAGGTTACTACGCCGACTACCAGCATCGCCCTATCGACCAACTGGCCCGGTGCCTTGGCGAAGGTTTCGTGTTCCAGGGCCAGGCCAACCGGCATGGCAAACCACGCGGCGAACCCAGCGGGCATTTGCCGCCCAGCGCCTTCGTGCTGTTCCTGCAGAACCACGACCAGGTCGGCAACCGCGCGCTGGGTGAGCGCCTGACCCGCCTATGCCCCGCGCCAGCTTTGCGTGCAGCCACCGGCCTGTTGCTGCTGGCCCCCATGATTCCGCTGCTGTTCATGGGCGACGAAGCCGGCAGCTGCCAGCCGTTCCTGTTCTTTACCGACTTCCATGACGCGTTGGCCGACGCGGTCCGCGAAGGCCGTCGTGGCGAGTTCGCCCATTTCACCGCGTTCGCCGACCCCACGCAGCGTGAGCACATTCCCGACCCCAACGCCGAACAGACGTTCGCCTCCTCACGCCCGCAAAACAAGGCGGTGATCGCCGGCTGGCACGGCCTTTACCAGCAACTGCTCGACCTGCGCCGCCGCCACGTCATCCCGCACTTGCCCGGCAGCCGTGCGCTGGGCGCCGAGGTGCACGCAGACAAAGCGCTGACCGCGCGCTGGCGGCTGGGCAATGGCAACACATTGCGCATCGACCTGAACCTGGCCGACACCCCGCAGGCAGTCGAACTGCCCGCGCCAACCACACGGCTGTTCGACAGCAGCGACACCCGCCACCCGGATACCCACCTGGCTGCCTACAGCTGCGTGGTCAGCCTGCTTCCCCCTGCCCAGGAGCGCCCATGAGCGAAACCGCCCTGCACCGTCTGGCAACCAGCGTCGGGCTGAACCGCGACTGGATTGACGCCAATGCCAGGCCCCAGCGTGTCAGCGACGACGTGCTGCGCAACGTCCTCGAAGGCCTTGGCCACCCGGCCGGCGATGACGCGGCCGTTGCCGCCAGCCTGCGTGCGGTGGAAACCGCCGAAGACAGCGAACACCTGCCGCCTTTGCTGACCGCCGACCTAGGCCAGCCGCTAGCGCTGGCGCGCTACTTCAGTGCCGCCAGCGTGGCCCACTGCACCCTGGAAGATCACACCTCGGTCACCCTCAGCCTCGATGACCAGGCGCGCCTGCCCGGCGAGCTGCCCATCGGCTATCACCAGGTGGAAATCGACAGCCGCCGCTTCACCGTGGCGGTGGCGCCAACACGCTGCCACAGCCTGGAAGACAAGGTGCAACAGCCGCCACCACGCTACTGGGGCCTGGCAGTGCAGCTGTACAGCCTGCGCCGCCCCGGCGATGGTGGCTACGGCGACTGCCTGGCGCTGGAGCAGTTGGCCCGCTCGGCCGCCGAGCGCGGCGCCGATGCCTTGGCTATCAGCCCGATTCACGCCCTGTCGGCCATCGACCAGGAACACTACAGCCCCTACTCACCTTCCAGTCGCCTGCTGCTCAACACCCTGTACACCAGCCCCGCAGCCCTGCTGGGTGAACGGGAGGTGCGCATGGCCATCGAAGCCTGCGGGCTGGAGCAACAACTCGAAGAGCTGGAGCAGCGCCCTCTGGTCGACTGGCCACGCGCCGCCAGCGCCCGGCTGCGTTTGCTTGAAGCGCTTTATCAAGGCTTCAGCCAAGGCGACCACCCACTACGCACTGATTTTGACAGCTTCCGCGAAGCCGGCGGCCAGACGCTGGAGCACCACTGCCGCTTCGAGGTGCTGCAGGCCCAGGCGGTGGAGCACGGCCTCGGTGCCGACTGGCGCAACTGGCCCAAAGCCTGGCATGACCCCTACCACCCGGAAGTGGAGGCTTTAGCCAATGCCTACCCGGCCAAGGTCGAGTTCCACGCGTTCTGCCAGTGGCTGACCGAACGTGGCCTGCAACGTGCCCACGAAGCGGCCCGCAGCAATGGCATGGCCGTGGGCCTGATCGCCGACCTGGCGGTGGGCGCCGACGGTGCCGGCAGCCAGGCCTGGAGCCGCCAGGACGAACTGCTGGCCGGCCTGAGCGTGGGCGCGCCGCCCGACATCCTCAACCACGTCGGGCAAGACTGGGGCATTTGCGCCTTCTCGCCCGAGGGCCTCAAGCGCAATGGCTATCGCGCCTTCATCGAGATGCTGCGGGCCAACCTCGCCCACGCTGGCGGCCTGCGCATCGACCATGTGATGGGCCTGCGCCGGCTATGGCTGATCCCGCAGGGGGCCAAACCCAGCGAAGGCGCCTACCTCGATTACCCGCTAGACGACCTGTTGCGCCTGCTGGCGCTGGAGTCGGTGCGTCACCAGGCGATCATCCTCGGCGAAGACCTGGGCACCGTGCCCGACAGCCTGCGTGAAAAGCTGGCCGAGAAGGCGGTGCTGGGCATGCGCGTGCTGCCGTTCGAGCAGACCCAGCCGGGCCAGTTCAAGCCGATTCTCGACTGGCCAGACAATGCCCTGGCCACAACCGGCACCCACGACCTGGCGCCACTGGCCGGCTGGCTGGCAAACCGCGACATCGACTGGAGACACCGCTTGCAACTGATTGATGCTGCTGCCGAATTGCACTGGCGACACGAGCGTCAGAAAGAACGCGACGGCCTGCGCCGCATCCTGGAGGCCAACTACGGCGAACTGAAGGACAACGACGCGCTGATCGATGCGGCCATCCGCTTCGTTGGCCATACCCGTGCGCCGCTGGTGCTGGTACCGCTGGAAGACCTGCTGGGCTGCGACGAGCAACCCAACTTGCCGGGCACCACCAATGGCCATCCCAACTGGCGGCGGCGCTTTGCCCTTCCAGTACGCGAACTGCTCGACGATGAGGACGCCGCACGGCGCCTGGAGCTGCTGGCCCAGGCCCGCGAACAGGCGTGGGAGCGTGACCGATGAAGCCACTGACCGCGACCCTGCGCCTGCAATTTCACAGCGACTTCACCCTCGATCACGCCGTGCCGCTGGTGCCGTATTTCGCCCAGCTGGGCATCAGCCACCTGTATGCCTCGCCCATCCTCAAGGCCCGCGCTGGCTCGCGCCATGGCTACGACGTGGTCGATCCTACCTGCGTCAACCCGGAGCTGGGCGGCGAGGCCGCGCTGGTGCGCCTGGTTGCCGCCCTGCGCCAGCATGGCATGGGGCTGATCCTCGACACGGTGTCCAACCACATGGCCGTGGGCGGTGCCGACAACCCTTGGTGGCAAAGCCTGCTGGCCTGGGGACGGCGCAGCCCGTATGCAGCGTTCTTCGACATCCAGTGGCACTCCAGCGACCCACTGCTGGCCGGGCAACTGCTGTTGCCGTTCCTCGGCAGCGACTACGGCGTGGCGCTCAAGAAGGGTGAGATACCGCTGCAGTTCGACAAACAGCAGGGGCTGCTGCAAGTGGCCCATTACGCGCATCGTTTCCCGATCTGCCCGGTCGATTACGGCTGGATTCTCGCGCTCAGCCCAGAGCCTGCGCTCAAGGTGCTGGCCGAACGCTTCACTGCTTTGGGCGACTCGGCCAACCCGCTGGCCGATAGCCTGCCGCTCCAAGCCGAACTGGCACGCCTGGTGCGCGAAGGTGCCGACCTCGAATCGGCCCTGGTGGCCTTCGACAGCCGCAGCGAGGCCGGTTTCAAGCGCCTGCACCTGCTGCTGGAGCGCCAGACCTACCGCCTGGCCAGCTGGCGCACCGCCGCCGACGACATCAACTGGCGGCGTTTCTTCGACATCAACGAGCTGGGCGGCCTGCGCGTGGAGCGCGCCGTGGTGTTCGAAGCCACCCATGCCAAGCTGTTCGAACTCATCGAGCGCGGCCTGGTGGACGGCCTGCGCATCGACCATATCGACGGCCTTGCCGACCCGCGTGGCTACTGCCGCAAACTGCGCCGGCGGGTTGATGGCCTGCTGGCGCGGCGGCCGCTGAATGCAGGGCTGGAGCACTTCCCCCTGTACGTGGAAAAGATCCTGGGTGCCGACGAGCACCTGCACCGCGACTGGCTTACCGACGGCACCACCGGCTACGAGTTCATGAACCAGGTATCACTGCTGCAGCATGATCCGGCCGGCGAAGCGCCGCTGAGCGAACTGTGGAGCAACGTCAGCGAGCGCCCGGACTTCCCTGAAGAAGTGCGCCAGGCCCGTCACCTGGTGCTCAACGCCAGCCTGGCCGGTGACTGCGAGTCGGTGGCCCAGGCACTGTTGCAGGTGGCGCGCAACGACCTGATGACCCGTGACCTGACCCTGGGCGCGATTCGCCGGGCCTTGCAGGCGTTGGTGGCGCATTACCCGGTTTACCGAACCTACTTCAATGCCTGCGGGCGCCCGGCGCAGGACGAAACGTTCTTCCAGCAGGCCCTGACCAATGCCCGGCAAGACCTTGCCGAAGCTGACTGGCCGCTACTGGACCAACTTGAACGGTGGCTGGGCGGGCAAGCCTGGCGGCACCTGCCACCGGGGCGCGCCCGCAAGCAACTGCGCCACGCCTGCGTGCGCTTCCAGCAACTGACTGCGCCCAGCGCCGCCAAAGCCGTGGAAGACACCGCCTTCTACCGCAGCGCGCGGCTGCTGTCGCGTAACGACGTGGGTTTCGAGGCCGAGCGCTTCAGCGCCCCCCCAATGCATTTCCACAACGAGGCCCATCGGCGCCTGCGCGATTTCCCCGACAACCTGCTGACCACCGCCACCCACGACCACAAGCGCGGCGAAGACACGCGTGCACGCCTGGCCGTACTCAGCGAGCGCGGCACGTGGCTGGCCAGCCGGGTGGAACACTGGCGTGAGCTGGCCGCCCCCCTGCGTGCGCAGTTGGACGACGGGCTGGCACCCAGCCCCGGCGACGAGTTGATGCTGCTACAAACCCTGCTCGGCAGTTGGCCCTTGGACCTCGACCTGAACGACGACAATGCCCTGCGCCAATACGCCGAGCGTGTTCGCCAGTGGCAGCAGAAGGCCCTGCGCGAGGCCAAGCTGCGCAGTAGCTGGAGTGCACCGAACGAGGCCTACGAAGGCGCCTGTGCTCATTACCTCGACGGCCTGCTGCTGGACAGCGAGAACCAGCAACTGCGCAAGTCGCTGGCCGACGCGGCGCAGCTGCTGGCCTGCCCCGGCGCACTCAACGGCTTGGTCCAGGCCCTGTTGCGCATGACCACACCCGGTGTGCCCGACCTGTACCAGGGTAACGAATACTGGGACTTCAGCCTGGTCGACCCGGACAACCGCCGCGCCGTGGACTACGCATCGAGGCGTCGCACGCTGGACGACGCCACGCCGGCAGCCGAGCTGCTGGCGCACTGGCGCGACGGCCGCGTCAAACAGGCCTTGATCGCGCGGGTGCTGGACTGCCGCCAGGCCCACGCCGAGCTGTTCCGCCGCGGTGCCTACCTGCCACTGACCGTACAGGGCCGGCACGCTGACAAGGTCATTGCCTTTGCTCGCCTGGGAGACGGCGAGCACGCCATCGTCGTCGCCCCGCGCCTGGCCAGCGGCCTGCTCGGAGGTGCCGCTACACCGTTGATCCCGGCACAGAACTGGGACGACACCCGGCTGGTATTGCCGTTTGCCTTGTCACCTGCCAACTCGACGGGACTTTTCGCCTGTGCGGCGGTCAGCTCTTCAAAGGAGTTGCTGTTGAGCGCCGTGCTGGCGGAGTTTCCGGTCAACGTGTTGATACAACAATCTTGAGCATCAGGAGCGTCATGATGAGTGTCGATGAAAAGCGTATTCGCGAATTTGCCTACCAGATCTGGGAATCCGAAGGTAAGCCCGTAGGGGAGGAAGAGCGCCACTGGGAAATGGCCCGCAAGCTGGCCGAGGCCGAAGCACTGGCGCCCAAGGCAGCCCCGCGCAAGAAAGCAGCGGCCAAGCCGAAGGCGCCTGCAGAACCCAAGGCGGCTGCCCTGCCGGGGGTTAAACCCGCTGCAGCGAAAAAGCCCCGGGCGGTAAAAAAGCCTACTGCCGGTTAAGCCTGTCCTGGCCTCTTCGCGGGTAAACCCGCTCCTACAGGCACCTGTGATGACCTGTAGGAGCGGGTTTACCCGCGAAGAGGCCATGCCGGACAGCCCAAATCCCCCTCCATCACGGCCACTCGAGGATCGTCATGAGCCCCCGCACCCCAAAGAAAACCCGCTCGGTCGCACCATCGCGCATCCGCGAAGGCATGCCCTTCCCCCTCGGCGCCACCTGGGATGGCCTTGGGGTCAACTTCGCCCTCTTCTCGGCCAACGCCACCAAGGTCGAGCTGTGCCTGTTCGACTCCACGGGCGAGCAGGAAATCGAGCGCATAGAGCTGCCCGAATACACCGATGAGATCTACCATGGCTACCTCCCCGACGCTCACCCCGGCCTGGTCTATGGCTACCGGGTGTACGGCCCCTACGAGCCGGAAAACGGCCACCGCTTCAACCCCAACAAACTGCTGATCGACCCGTATGCCAAGCAACTGGTCGGCAGCCTGAAATGGTCCGAGGCACTGTTCGGCTACACCATCGGCCACCCGGACGGTGACCTGTCGTTCGACGAGCGCGACAGCGCGCCTTTCGTGCCCAAATGCAAGGTCATCGACCCGGCGTTCACCTGGGGCCGCGACCAGCGCGTGCAGATCCCATGGGAGCGCACGATCATTTATGAAGCGCATGCCCGCGGCATCAGCATGCGCCACCCGGCTGTGCCTGAAGAACTGCGCGGCACCTTCGCCGGCCTGGCCAACGACGAGTTGCTCAAGCACATCAAGGACCTTGGCGTGTCGAGCATCGAGCTGCTGCCGATTCACGCCTTCGTCAACGACCAGCACCTGCTGGACAAAGGGCTGAACAACTACTGGGGCTACAACAGCATCGCGTTTTTCGCCCCGCACCCGCGCTACCTGGCCAGCGGCAAGATCGCCGAGTTCAAGGAGATGGTCGCGCACCTGCACGACGCCGGGCTCGAGGTGATCCTGGACGTGGTCTACAACCACACCGCCGAAGGCAACGAGCGCGGCCCGACCCTGTCGATGCGCGGCATCGACAACGCCTCGTACTACCGCCTGATGCCGGACGACAAGCGCTACTACATCAACGACTCCGGCACCGGCAACACCCTGGACCTGAGCCACCCCTGCGTGCTGCAGTTGGTCACCGACTCGCTTCGCTACTGGGCCGGCGAAATGCACGTGGATGGCTTTCGCTTTGACCTGGCGACCATCCTTGGCCGTTACCACGATGGCTACAGCGAGCGTCATGGCTTCCTGGTCGCCTGCCGCCAGGACCCGATGCTGAGCCAGGTCAAGCTGATTGCCGAACCATGGGACTGCGGCCCCGGCGGCTACCAGGTGGGCAACTTCGCCCCGGGCTGGGCGGAATGGAACGACCGCTTCCGCGATACCGCACGCGCCTTCTGGAAAGGCGACGAAGGCCAGTTGGCCGATTTTGCCGCCCGCTTGACCGCCTCGGGCGACATGTTCAACAACCGCGGGCGCCGGCCCTATTCCTCGGTCAACTTCATCACCGCCCACGATGGTTTCACCCTGCGCGACCTGGTGTCCTACAACCACAAGCACAACGAAGACAATGACGAAAACAACCAGGACGGCACCGACAACAACCTGTCCTGGAACTGCGGCGTCGAAGGGCCGACCGACGACCCGGGGATCAATGCCCTGCGCATGCGCCAGATGCGCAACTACTTCGCCACCCTGCTGCTGGCCCAGGGCACGCCAATGATCGTTGCCGGCGACGAGTTCAGCCGCACCCAGCACGGCAACAACAATGCCTACTGCCAGGACAGCGAGATCGGCTGGGTGAACTGGGACCTGGACGAGGAAGGCCAGGAGCTGCTGGCCTTCGTCAAGCGCCTGACGCGTCTGCGCCTGGCCTACCCGGTGCTGCGCCGCTCACGCTTCCTGGTGGGTGACTACAATGAGGCAATTGGGGTCAAGGACGTGACCTGGCTGGCACCCGATGGCAACGAGATGAGTGTTGAGCAATGGGAAGACCCACACGGGCGTTGCCTGGGCATGCTGATAGATGGTCGGGCACAGGTCAGCGGTATCGCCCGGCCAGGTGCCGAGGCCACCGTGCTGCTGATCGTCAATGCCCACCATGACGTGGTGCCATTCAAGCTGCCGGCCGTGCCCGAAGGCGATTACTGGAGCTGCTTGGTCGATACCGACCGGCCGGAGTTGCGCAAGGGGCAGCACCTGCAATTCGACAGTACCTTCGAGGTGAAGGGCCGGTCGATGCTGCTGATGGTGTTGCAGCGCGACGAGGAGTGAACCGTGATAACCCAGGCAGGTCTTACGTTTTGATCGCTACGCCATACCTGTGGGAGCGGGTTTGCCCGCTGCCACAGGTTTTAGCGGCGACAGTAAGGCAGGGTTAACTTCAGGAGGATTTGTGAGCCTCGAAGCCGGCAGTAATGGTTTCGCCAGCGTCAGCCAGGCCCCAGCCGTGAAACGCCTGCGGGTACTGACGGTGAACACCCACAAGGGCTTCACCGCCTTCAACCGGCGCTTTATCTTGCCAGAGCTGCGCGAGGCCGTGCGCAGCACCCAGGCCGACATTGTCTTCCTTCAGGAAGTGCTCGGCAGCCACGACCGCCACGCCGCGCGCTACCCCGGCTGGCCACAGACCTCGCAGTATGAATTCCTCGCCGACAGCATGTGGAGCGACTTTGCCTACGGCCGCAATGCGGTCTACCCTGACGGCCACCACGGCAATGCGCTGCTGTCCAAATACCCGATCATCGAGCACCGCAACCTGGACGTGTCGATCACCGGCCCCGAACGCCGCGGCCTGTTGCACTGTGTGCTGGAGGTACCGGGGCAAGGCCAGGTGCATGCGGTCTGCGTGCACCTGTCGCTGCTGGAAAGCCACCGGCAAAAGCAGCTGCAGTTGCTGCGTAAACTGCTGGACGCCCTGCCGGCCAACGCCCCGGTGATCATCGCCGGCGACTTCAACGACTGGAAAAGCCACGGCAACCGCACCCTTGGCCTGCAACGTGACTTGCACGAAGCCTTCGAACGCCACCACGGCCACCTCGCCCGCACCTATCCTGCCCGCCTGCCACTGCTGCGACTGGACCGCATTTACCTGCGTAATGCCGAAAGCCATGGGCCGCGGATTCTGGGGCACAAACCTTGGTCGCACCTGTCAGATCACCTGCCGCTGGCAGTTGAAGTGCGGCTTTAGCAATCATTCTTCATAGCCACGGCAAAGCAAATAGCGATCCCCGCTATACCCTGCTGTTTTTACCAATAAAACAACAGGTTGAGCGTTACGACGTACCTTGAACACTTCCTTCACGCTTTCTTGACGCAAGCGGCGACCTCTCCTTAGCTGAACAATACCAAGCTGTAAAAAACTTGCGCCGGGCCTCTAGCTCGCGCCTTCGTGCGCGTTTGCGATAACTGGCGTACTGGTTTGGGTCGCCCACTGTTTTTGCCGTACAGCTCGTGACAACAGGCCAGATTTCTCGGGCTGCACCACAAAAACAAAGGAGATCCGCCATGAAAAGCACCTCGAACCCCTTGCGCTTCGACAGCATTTTCTACGCGGTTTCCACGTCGCTGCTTCTGGCAACCCCGGTGGAAACGATCGCGTACGAACTGCAGGGTGACCCCACCTCCCCCGGCTTTCTGCAGCAACCTTTAGCGGCGCAACTGTCGCTCGACCCGCTCAGTGCCAGCGGGTTGAGTCTCGGCACCCTCAATGCGTTTTCGCAGCAAATGAGCGAACGCCACCGGCAGGCGCCACCCGACCTGATTGCCAGTCAATGGGCGCAGTTCTTCCCCACCAGTGCGCGCGGCCGCGCGCTGCCCCCGGCACAGCTGGAAGCGCCCAGCCAGCAACTGATGATCGGCCCGGACCTGTTCGTGCGTGAAACTGCAGCGGGCGATGTGCACCGCGCAGGGATTTTCGTGGGGCACAACAACCTGCAAAGCAGCTTCAAAGGCATGCGCCCTCTGCTGGGCGACAAGCAGCGCAAAGCGGTGAACTTGAGCGGAGAAAGCCTGGGGGTGTACTGGAGCATGACCCATGAACAGGGTTGGCACCTGGATGCCGTGGCCATGGGCTCGCGGATCGACGTGATGGGCCGTGGCGAAAACGGCCAGCGCCTGGACGACAGTGGCCATGCAATGACCTTCTCGGTAGAGGGCGGTTACCCGATCCGCCTGGGTGGCAACTGGGTCATCGAACCCCAGGCACAGTTGATCAACCAGCAGTTCTTCCCTGGCAACCAGGTGCAGGAGGAGACCTTGCAAGCCTTCGACAGCCAGCCGAGCTGGAGCGGCCGGGTCGGTGCCAAGTTGTCCGGGCGCTACGAAGTGCGCGGCATGCCCATCGAACCCTATGTGCGGACCAACGTGTGGTATGACTTCAGCAATGCCGATGAGGTGAAGCTGGACCAGGTCGACAAGATTTCCAGCTCGCGCTACTCGACTACCGTGGAGTTAGGGTTGGGGTTGGTGGCGCGGGTGACGCCTTCGGTGGCCATGTTCGTCAGCGCCGATTACAGCAGTGATGTGGATGACAATGACCTGAACGGGTTGATTGGCAGCCTTGGGGTACGGATGCGGTGGTAGGCAGGGCCGGCCTCTTCGCGGGTAAACCCGCTCCTACAACGATCACCGCCGGGTTCGGTACCTGTGTAGGAGCGGGTTTACCCGCGAAGGGGCCCGTACAGCCAACCGATCAGGCGGGCTTCATGATCAACACCCCCAGCGGCGGCAGGTTCAGGGCCAGCGATAATGGCTGCCCGTGGCTGGCCACTGCCTCACTGGCCACCGCCCCCAGATTACCCACGTTCGACCCGGCATACAGCTCGGCATCGCTGTTCAGCAGCTCCTGCCAACGCTCGCCGAACGGCACGCCAATGCGGTAACCCTCACGGGGTACCGGGGTGAAGTTGGCCACCACCAGCACCGGCTCGCCGCTGCTGCTCCAGCGCAGCCAGGCGTACACGCTGTTTTGCGCGTCGTCACCGATCAGCCACTGGAAGCCCTGCGGCTGGCAATCCTGCTCGTGCAGCGCCGGCACTTCGCGGTACAGGCGGTTGAGGTCGCCCACCAGGCGCTGCACGCCCTGGTGCTCGGGATACTGCAGCAGGTACCAGTCCAGTTCGCTGTCGTGGTTCCACTCACGCCACTGGCCGAACTCGCAGCCCATGAACAGCAGCTTCTTGCCCGGATGTGCCCACATGAAGGTGAGGTAGGCGCGCAGGTTGGCGAACTTCTGCCAGCGGTCGCCGGGCATCTTGTCGATCAGCGAGTGCTTGCCGTGCACCACCTCATCATGGGAAATGGGCAGGATGAAGTGCTCGGAATAGGCATAGATCAGCCCGAAACTCATCTCGTTGTGGTGGTAGGTGCGGTGCACCGGGTCGTTCTGGATGTAGTGCAGGGTGTCGTGCATCCAGCCCATGTTCCACTTGTAGGCAAAACCCAGGCCGCCCTGTTGGGTAGGCTGGCTGACCCCAGGCCAGGCGGTGGACTCTTCGGCGATGATCAGCGCACCCGGGGCCTCGTGGGCAGCCACGCCGTTAAGGTGGCGGATGAAGTCGATGGCTTCCAGGTTCTCGCGCCCGCCGTGGCGGTTGGGTACCCATTCGCCAGCCTTGCGCGAGTAGTCGCGGTACAGCATCGAGGCCACCGCATCGACGCGCAGGCCGTCGATGTGGAAATGCTTCAACCAGTGCAGCGCCGAAGCCATCATGAAGCCGCGCACTTCATTGCGCCCGAGGTTGTAGATCAGCGTGTTCCAGTCCTGGTGGTAGCCCTCCAGGGGGTTGTCGTATTCGTACAGCGCAGTGCCATCGAAGCGCGCCAGGCCATGTTCGTCGGTGGGAAAATGCGCCGGCACCCAGTCCAGCAGTACACCGATGCCTCCCTGGTGGCAGGCGTCGATGAACGCGGCGAAATCCTCGGCACTGCCGTAGCGCGAGGTGGGCGCGAACATCGACAATGGTTGATAGCCCCAGGAGCCGCCGAACGGGTGTTCCATGATCGGCAGCAGTTCGATGTGGGTAAAGCCCAGTTCCTGCACATAGGGCACCAGCCGCTCGGCCAGTTCGCGCCAGTTGTAGAAACGCCCGACTTCGCCCGCTTCGTCCAGCTCGCAGCGCCATGACCCTGGGTGCAGCTCGTAGATCGACAACGGCGCGTTGTACGCATGGCGCTGGGCGCGTTGCGCCATCCAGTCATGGTCCTGCCAGGCGTGGCTGAGTTCACCGGCTACCTTGGACGCCGTGCTCGGCGGCAGCTCGGTGGCACGGGCCAGCGGATCGGCCTTCAGCGGCAGTATGCCGTCCTTGCCAAGCACTTCGAACTTGTAGGTTTCGCCCACGCCCAGGCGCGGAATGAACAGCTCCCACACCCCCGCGCCATGCCGCAGGCGCATGGGGTGGCGGCGGCCATCCCAGTTGTTGAAATCACCCACCACCGACACCCGCCGGGCATTCGGCGCCCAGACCGAGAAACACACGCCGTCGATGCCATCGACCTGAGTCGGCTGGGCACCGAAGCGCCCGGACAAATCGCGGTGATTGCCTTCCGCGAACAAGTGAAGGTCCATGTCACCCAGTTGCGGGCCGAAGCTGTAGGGGTCTTCGGTAACCTGTTCGCCACCGGCCCAGACGATATGAAACTGGTAGGGCTTTGCCTCATCAAGGTGCGCGCTGAACAACCCAGGCAGGCTGCCCTGCTCCATTTCGGCAAGGACCCGCCCGTCATCCCGGGCCTGAACGCGCACTTTCAGGGCATTGGGCAGAAAGGCGCGGACCACCTGCCCGCCTGCACCGTCGCCGTGGGGGCCGAGTACCGCAAAAGGATCGGCGTGTTCGGCGCGGGCCAGGGCGTCGAGGTCCCGTTGCCGAAGGCCACCGTTTTCACGCGTTGTAACGTTCATTCTGACTCTCCCCAGGTACTGATCAGTCCATGCAGACCATGCAAAGGCACGGCCAGCCAGCTCGGACGGTTTTCGGCTTCGTATGTAATCTCGTAGGCGGCTTTTTCCAGGCAGAACAATTCCAGCGCCGCGCGCTCACCCTCGGCGTGCTGCCAGGCGTGAGGCATGGCGGCGGTGGCCAGCCCATAGGCTTCGACAAAGGCATGCCGGGACTGGTGCAGGTACTGCCGGGCAACCCGCTGCCGGGCTTGCCGCGCCGGCTCGGAAAGGTCCACCGCAGACGCGCTGCGCAAGATCATCGCAGCAGCATAGTCGAAGGAACGCAGCACGCCGCTGACATCCTTGTAGGGGCTGTGTTTTGCCCGGCGCTCTTCAAGGGGCCGGGCGGGTTCACCTTCAAAATCGATGAGGTAGGCATCACCCTGCACCACGAGCACCTGGCCCAGGTGCAGGTCGCCGTGCACACGCATCAGCAGGCCACCCTGAGCCTGCTTGCTCAGGGTGTCGATGTGCTGGGCCAGGCCGTCACGCTGTTGCTGCAGGTCGTCGACCAAGGACTGGCTGTCGCTGTCCAGCGTGTCGCGATGCTGCGCCAGCAGGTCGAGGGCGTGGGTCAGTTCGGTGCTGATCTGTGCACACCAGCGCTCGCTGTCCTGCGCATCGCTGGGGCGCGGCTGGAAGGCCAGGTCTTCGGTGGGTGCGGCCAGCAGCAGGTGCATCTCGCCCAGGCGCTGGCCAAGCAAGGCCGCAAAGCCGCTGAGTTCGGCCAATGCGTCAGTGTGCGCTTCGGCGTCGTTGCGGGTGGGCTCCATCTGGTCGCGGATGGCCCGTTCCAGCGTGTTCTGGGTCCAGCCCCAGGCATCGCCCTGGTTACTCAGGTAACCCTGAGCAATCATCAGCAGGTGCGGCGCGTGTTGCTCGTCCACCCGGCTGACCCAGGCCAGCAGCGGCGAGATGTTGGCAAAGCCGGCGGCGGTCAGGTAGGCACTCATTTCCAGCTCTGGATGGATACCCGGGTTGACCCGGCGGATCAGTTTAAGCACCACGCGATCGCCGATGACCACCGAACTGTTGGACTGCTCGGCGCTGAGGTAGCGCACTTCGCTCTCCTCGTCGAGCGCCAGGCCGGCCAGCTGCTCTGTGCATTCAAAGCGCAATTCACCCTCACCGTCGCCGCACGGCAGACGCAGTCCATCCTCGCAGGCTTGCATCACAGCGTGAATGAACGGCTCAAGGACGAAGGCGTCTGTGATCAAGCCAACCTGGTGGGTACGGCGCACCCGCGACAACGCCAGCTGCTGCGGCAGCGCGGTGTGGATCTGTTCCTCACGCAGCAGGCCGAACGGCAGCTGGTAGCGGGTGGCCGTGCCGTCACTGAGTACCTCGATTTCGCTGAGCAACACCGGCGTGGTGGCGGTGCCGAAACGCACGCCGTAACACAGGCGCACGGCATCGATCGGCCCTTCCTTGCCGGCGAACCAGCGGCGTTTGGGCAGGTACTGCGGCAGGATGGTGCTTTGCAGCGTATCGCTTGCGGGGGCTTGCAGCAGTTCTTCCATGCGCTTGCGCAGTACCAATGTGGTCAATTCGGGTAACCCCTCGGTGGGCTGGATGTGCCAGCTGGGCATGCGATCGCGGCTGGCCAGCAGGAACCAGTAGAACGCATAAGGTGGCAAGGTCAGCAGAAACGGCAGTTGGCCGATTGGCGGGAACGCGCTGCCGCCCAGCATCTCCACCGGTACTTTGTCGGCGTATTGTGATAATTCGAGTTCGGCAGCCTGGGCGGCGCGGGACACGTTGGCCACGCAGAGGATGACCTCGGTATTGCCGTCAGCATCGGTGTACTCGCGGATATAGGCAAGGATGCGCCGGTTGCTGGGCGTGAGGGTGCGCAGGCTGCCGCGGCCAAAGGCCTTCTGCTGCTTACGCACCGCCAGCATGCGCCGGGTCCAGTTCAGCAGCGAATGCGGATCGTGGCTTTGCGCCTCGACGTTGACGGTCTGGTAACCGTAGAGCGGGTCCATGATCGGCGGCAGCACCAGGCGTTGCGGGTCGGCGCGGGAAAAACCGCCGTTGCGGTCTGGCGACCACTGCATGGGTGTGCGAACGCCATCGCGGTCACCCAGATAGATATTGTCGCCCATACCCAGTTCGTCGCCGTAATACAGGGTTGGCGTGCCGGGCATCGACAACAGCAGGCTGGTCAGCAGCTCTATGCGCCGACGGTCACGCTGCAGCAGGGGCGCCAGGCGCCGGCGAATGCCCAGGTTGATGCGCGCGCGGCGGTCTTCGGCGTAGTAGTTCCACAGGTAGTCGCGCTCGCGGTCGGTGACCATTTCCAGGGTCAGTTCATCATGGTTGCGCAAAAAGATCGCCCACTGGCAGTTGGCCGGGATTTCCGGCGTCTGGCGCAGGATATCGGTGATCGGGAAGCGGTCTTCCATGGCCAGGGCCATGTACATGCGCGGCATCAACGGAAAGTGGAAGGCCATATGGCATTCGTCGCCGTCGCCTTCACCGAAGTACGGGCGCGTGTCTTCCGGCCACTGGTTGGCTTCGGCCAGCAGCATGCGATCGGGGTAGTTGGCGTCGATCTCGGCGCGGATCGCCTTGAGCACGTCGTGGGTTTCGGCGAGGTTTTCGTTGTTGGTGCCGTCGCGCTCGATCAGGTAAGGGATCGCGTCCAGCCGCAGGCCATCTACACCCAGGTCGAGCCAGAAGCGCATGACGCCGATCACCGCCTTGAGCACCTGCGGGTTGTCGAAATTGAGGTCCGGCTGGTGGGAATAGAACCGGTGCCAGAAGTACTGGCCGGCGACCGGGTCCCAGGTCCAGTTGGACTTTTCGGTGTCGAGGAAGATGATGCGCGTGCCGTCGTACTTCTGGTCGTCGTCCGACCACACGTAAAACTCGCGCGCCTTGCTGCCGCGCTTGGCGTGGCGGGCGCGCTGGAACCACGGGTGCTGGTCGCTGGTGTGGTTGATGACCAGCTCGGTGATCACCCGCAGGCCGCGCTTGTGGGCCTCGGCGATGAAACGGCGGGCGTCGGCCATGCTGCCGTAGTCCGGGTGCACGGCCTTGTATTCGGCGATGTCGTAGCCGTCGTCACGGCGTGGCGAGGGATAGAACGGCAGCAGCCACAGGGTGTTGACGCCCAGCTCGGCGATATAGTCGAGCTTGCTGATCAGGCCGGCGAAATCACCGATGCCATCGTTGTTCGAGTCGAAGAATGACTTGATGTGCAGCTGATAGATGACAGCGTCCTTGTACCAAAGCGGGTCGTCGATGAAGGCTGCCGGGCGGGAACGCTTGGCCATGTGCGACTCCTTTCAATTGCATGTTTGCCCCTTCTTGCACCATCGCTGTGGGAGCGGGCGTGCCCGCGAATCAGCCACCGCGGTGCTTGGCACCGGCTCTGCCGGTGTTCGCGGGCGTGCCCGCTCCCACAGGGGAAAAGGCTACAGACCGGTTTTACCCGGCTTTCGCGATACGCCAGATGCCGAACGGCAGGTGCCAGGGCTCTATGCGCATCCATTGGGTCTTGCCGTACCACGACCAGCGGTGGCCGTTCATCAGGTCTTCACCCTGGGTTTCGGCGTTGTCGTCCAGCCCCAATTCCCACAGGGGCAACTCGAAGTGCGCCTCCTGGGCGTTGTGCGGGTCCAGGCTGACGGCCACCAGGATGTAGTTGTCCCGCTCGGGCGTACGCTTGGCGAAGTACAGGATGTTGTCGTTCCAGCAATTGAAGAAGGCCACGCCCAGGTGGGTTTGCAAGGCGCGGTTCTGCCGGCGGATGCGGTTGAGCTGGGCGATCTCGGCGATGATGTTGCCGGGCTGGGTGAAGTCGCGTGGGCGGATTTCGTACTTCTCCGAATCCAGGTACTCCTCCTTGCCCGGCAACGGCGTGCCCTCACACAGCTCGAAGCCCGAATACATGCCCCACAAGCCTGAGCCCATGGTCGCCAGCGCGGCACGGATAAGAAAACCTGCGCGGCCGGAGGTGTGCAGGAAGAACGGGTTGATGTCCGGCGTGTTGACGAAGAAGTTGGGCCGGTAGCACTGGCTCCACGGCGGCTGGTTGAGCTGCTCGAAATATTCGCGCAGCTCCTGCTTGTGGTTGCGCCAGGTGAAATAGGTATAGCTCTGTGCGTAGCCGACCTTGCCCAGGCGCGCCATCATCGCCGGTTTGGTAAAGGCTTCGGCAAGGAAGATGACGTCGGGGTGCTGGCTGCGCACATTGGCGATGAGCCATTGCCAGAACGGCAGCGGCTTGGTGTGCGGGTTGTCGACGCGGAAAGTCTTTACGCCCTCCTCGACCCAGCCGACCACCACATCGCGCAGGGCCAGCCACAGCGAGGGCACGGCCTCCGGCGCATAGAAATCGACGTTGACGATGTCCTGGTACTTTTTCGGCGGGTTTTCAGCGTAGCGGATGGTGCCGTCCGGGCGCCAGCTGAACCAGCCCGGGTGCTCCTTGAGCCAGGGGTGGTCCTGGGAGCACTGGATGGCGAAATCGAGGGCAATTTCCAGGCCGTGTTCCGCCGCTGCGGCCACCAGACGGCGGAAGTCATCGCGGCTGCCCAGTTGCGGGTGAATGGCCTCGTGGCCGCCTTCCGGGCTGCCGATGGCATAAGGGCTGCCCGGGTCGCCCGGCTCGGCCTTGAGGGCGTTGTTGCGGCCCTTGCGATGCTGCATGCCGATGGGGTGGATGGGCGGGAAGTACAGTACGTCGAAGCCCATGTCGCGGATCATCGGCAGCCGTTCGTGCACGTCGTTGAAGGTGCCGTGGCGCTGCGGGTCGTCGGTCATCGAGCGCGGGAACAGCTCGTACCAGCTGGCGAACAGGGCGGCCGGGCGGTCGACATCAAGGGGAAACTCAGGGCTGCGGGTCAGGTAGCTGCGGTGTTCGGCTTCGCCCATCAGGCGGGCGGTGGTCGGGTCGAGAAAGACGGCTACCTGGTCATCGGTACTGAGGGTGGCCAGGCGGTGTTGCACGGCCTCGAGCTCTTCGCGCAGGGCGCCGCTGCACAGCTCGATGCCTTTGCCCAGCATCAAACGGCCTTCTTCCAGCTCCAGTTTCACCTCGACGCCGGCGTGGTACTTCTTCTCCAGGTCGTGGCAATAGGTGGCAAACGGGTCGATCCAGGCCTCGATACTGAACCGGTGCGGGCCCAGCTCGGTGGGGGTGAATTCGGCCAGCCACAGGTCGTTGCCCGCCGCCTGCATCGACACGCAATGCCAGCGCCTGCTGTGCGCCTGGCGCCAGTTGAGCATCACCGCCAGGCGGTCGTGGCCGTCGCTGTAGGCCTTGGTGCTGACTGTCACGGGCTGGCCGCTGACGGCCTTGGCGGCGAAGCTGCCGGCGTCGAGCACGGGTTGGGTGTCTTCGATCACGATGCGTGGCGCCAACAGCGCCTGGGCCAGGCTAATGGCCTGGTCCGGGTGATCGTTCGCCATGGGCACGCTTTCAAAGGGCTCGTTTCGTGACATCGACCTTGCTCCCTCAGGCTGGTGGCGGTAAGGGTTCAGAGCCGGGCACAGGCGGGGGGTTCAAAATAATTGAGCGAACGGCAGCTGCCAGCGGTCAGAGCCTACAGCACCTCTTCACCCACCCACGCGAGGTCAGGCCATGAACATTCCCATTCCACCGGAGACACCCGATCCCAACATCGACGACCCGAGCTTGCCGCCACCCGTACCGGAAGAAGACCCGGACGAGCTGCCGATCAAGCCGACCGTGCCGCCGACGGTTGGTGACCCGCCGAGTCAGGAGCCACCGGTGAAGGCTTAAGGGTAGACCACGCTACCTGATATTTTTGCCAGTAGCGGTGCCGATGGGTTGTGCTGAAGATTGAGGCTCCAGATATCAAGCCAGGAGCCTCTTAATCGTGGATACCGCAACCCGCCGGCAGCGTGAGGAATATGAGCGACAAGTGGTCGATATGCTTCAGGATGCAGGTGTGGTCGACTCGGGGCCAGGTACCGTGCTGGCACATCTGGACAGGGACAAATGCGAATTTGCGTTGATGCGCCTGGAGGCGCGTTACAGTGTTCGTTTGCGGCGTGATTACCTGAGCGTTGCCGAGGTTGCCGGCGAACTCTACAAGGCGTTGGATGAGCGCTGACCATTTCGGCCCTTTCGCGGGCTTGCCCGCGCCCACAGGTACTGCGCCGTATCATAGGTCGGCGCGGGCCCTGTAGGAGCAACTGTCTTCTCGTGGAAGCTGGCCTTGCCTGCGCGAAATAGGGGCCGGACAGCCCAGCACATCATTCATGTTGACGCGGTTTAACTGTGCTCGCCGCTACGAATGACCGTTACTGGATCACTGAGTCGCGACAGCTATTAAATCCATTAGCCTAGGATTTACACAGAGTTCAATACAACTGACATTTCTGCCAGCAGCACAGGTGCTCTACTTTAGAGCATGCTTCCCGTGATTACCCTACTAAAAGCGGCTTGGCTTGGCCGTACATAGACCGAGGCGAAATCACAGCACTTTCAAGAAGCAAGCCGACAACTGCGCGAAGCAAAGGAGTCATGAATGCCCCCATCAACTCCACACACTCAAAGCCCTCTGCCGATATGCTTTACCCCCTATGGCCACAGTGGGGGGATCGGCGACGCGGCCATCGCCACTGGTTTCAATGGTGTTCCGTTTGATATTCACGCCAATTGCTACCACTTAGGCCAGGGCTATCGGGCATTCTTTCCCGGGTTAATGCGATTCTCCAGCCCCGATAGCCTGAGCCCGTTTGGGCTCGGTGGACTGAACGCGTATGCCTATTGTAATGGCGACCCTGTTAACTACGGCGACCCCCAGGGCACAGCCGGAGTGCCGATTGGGCGGACTGGGAACACCCCTCGTCCTGGGAGGGTCACCGCGAAAGGCCAATTTGGTATTGGCAACACATCGCATCAAGTAAAATCCTATAGGAACGCAATGCGGGAGAATGAGAAGGTGCAGGGAGTCGATATCGCTCTGGGCCTCTTAAATCATGAAGTTGATCTATTCAATGCCGTGACAAAGGATCTGAAAAAATTGGATAATACCGCCGTTCGTAGAAACCCCTTCGTCCGGGAAAAGCTCATCAAGGCTAGTACTGAGGCGTTTACAGACCATATGAAGAATGTATTAGTCGGCGAGAAGCGACGGTATGCTGATGATGTTATTTTAACCGATGCGCATAGAAAATACCTGAGCACCCTCGATTCAGCATTGATACGTGCCTACGCTCCGTACCGGGAACATCAGAGCCACTGGTACCACCCTGGGTACCATATTGAGGGGATAAGGGATACACCCCTGTTGCTGGCACAATGGGCAATAAGGGACGCTAAATTATTGCTCGATGTCGGTGATTCACCACTTTACCGCGGAGTTAAGGATAGTCTGAAGTAGTCATACATTTCTGGCTGACTGCAGTATCTGCCGATTTCAAAAGCGCCAGGCACACCTCTGCTGCGTTGGCCAGCAAATGTCGGCGGGCCATCCACAGATTCGACAGGGCAAACAGCGTCACCATCTGCGCCGCATTCTCTGACAATCCTCGCCGCGATCCCCCAGGTGGCCGTTGATCACGGCCAGAATTACGTACGCCAACTTATGGTTCTCCAGCAGACGACGGAAGTTGAGGATGGGGGTTTCGTACGGCGCTTCCTCCATCGCAGGATCGCTGTAACCGAACCAGTTCTACATCAGGTGCACGCGCAACATCGCAATTTTCCTGGCATGCAGCGACCTCAATATCGAGCCAATGTAATAGATCCGGAATCTGATGCTGGCATGGCTTGGCCTCATCGTGGGTTCACCCGCGAAGAGGCCGGATAACCCAGTGCATCAACCTGCAGAAACAGCCGAAATTTCTGCGACACTGATCTCACGCATCCTGAATTTTTGCACCTTGCCTGTCACCGTCATCGGGTATTCGTCAACGAAACGGATATACCGCGGCACCTTGAAGTGGGCAATGCGCGCCTTGCACCAGCCCTGCAGCTCCTCGGCCGTGGCGCTGTGCCCAGGGTGCAGCTTGATCCAGGCGACGATCTCTTCGCCATAGCGGCTACACGGGATGCCGATCACCTGCGCATCGGCCACCGCCGGGTGGGTGTAGAAAAACTCTTCCAGCTCACGCGGGTAAATGTTCTCGCCGCCGCGAATGATCATGTCCTTGTTGCGCCCGACGATTCGCACATAGCCCTGCTCATCCATCACCGCCAGGTCGCCCGAATGCATCCAGCCGGCCGGGTCGATGGCATCCGCCGTGGCCTGGGGGTTGTCCCAGTAGCCCAGCATCACGCTGTAGCCGCGGGTGCACAGTTCGCCAATCTCGCCGCGGGCGATGATGCAGCCGTCGGCGTCCACCAGTTTGTTTTCCAGCTGCGGCTGGGTGCGGCCGACGGTGGTCACGCGCAACTCCAGGTCATCGTCCGGGCCGGTCTGCAGCGACACCGGGCTGGTTTCGGTCATGCCGTAGGCGATCTGCACTTCAGCCATGTGCATCTGGTCGATGACCCGGCGCATCACCTCGATCGGGCAGGTGGCGCCGGCCATGATGCCGCTGCGCAGGGTCGACAGGTCCATCTGCGCACGCGATGGGTGATCGAGCATGGCGATGAACATGGTCGGCACGCCGTACAGGATGCTGGCACGCTCCTCGGCCACGGCGCGCAGGGTGAGCTCGGCGTCGAAGGCGTCGTTGGGGTAGATCATGGTGCTGCCGTGGGTGATGCAGCCGAGGTTGGCCATGACCATGCCGAAGCAATGGTACAGCGGCACCGGGATCACCATACGGTCGCGGGCCGTCAGGCCTAGGCTTTCACCCACCATGAAACCGTTGTTGAGGATGTTGTAGTGACTGAGCGTGGCACCTTTGGGCGCACCGGTGGTGCCTGAGGTGTACTGGATGTTTACCGGCTGGTCGAATTGTAGGCTTTGCTGACGGGCTGTGCAGGCCTCAACAGACGTCTGCCCTGCCCGCTCGGCCAAGGCGTGCCAGGGCAGGAAGCCGGCAGGCGGGTTGGCGGCCAGGCTGATGACACCACGCAACTGGGGCAGGCATTCACTGGCCAGCTCACCAGGCCGGGCGCTGGCCAGTTCAGGCACCAGCGCCAGCACCATGGCGTGGTAATCAGACGTCTTGAAGGCTTCAGCGCAGACCAGCCAGCGGCAACCGGACTGGCGCAACACGTATTCCAGCTCACCCACACGGTAGGCCGGGTTGATGTTGACCAGGATGGCGCCGACCTTGGCACTGGCCAACTGCAAGATGCACCACTGGGCGCAGTTGGGCGACCAGATGCCAACACGGTCGCCGGTGTTCACGCCCAGTGCGATCAGCGCACGGGCGTGTATTTCGACCTGTTCGGCCAACTGCCGCCAGCTGTAACGCAAGCCCTGGTGGCGGGACACCAGGGCCTCGCTGTCGCAACAGCGGGCCACGGTGGCATCAAAGGCCTGGCCGATGGTCTGGGTCAGCAAGGGTCGGTCCTGGCGACCGCGGGTATAGCTCGGTTGACTCATGGGTGTCCCTTCTTGTGGTTGTTTTGGGCACGGCTGAAGCAAGCGGGAATACTCTGGCGCAGATTTACGTTTACGTAAAGGTGACGAGTGGATTGACAGTGCCTCCCCGCAGGTTTACGTTAACGTAAAGGTGATGAACGATACCGGAACCTCCGGCATGACGCCGACCCTTGCAGGAGCGGGCTTGCCCGCGAATGCGATCACCCAGGCAATGACGGTGGTCCTGCTGACGCATTCGCGGGCAAGCCCGCTCCTACAGGGGTCGGCGGTTAGGCTTTGAGCTACGGTGTTACCCAATTTCCAAGAACAAGAAGGTGCCCCAGCATGCATTACCCCTCCCTGAACTTCGCCCTGGGCGAGACCATCGACATGCTCCGCGACCAGGTGCGCACCTTCGTCGCCGCCGAACTGGCCCCGCGTGCCGCGCAGATCGACCACGACAACCTGTTCCCCGCCGACATGTGGCGCAAGTTCGGTGACATGGGCCTGCTGGGCATCACCGTACCGGAAGAGTATGGCGGCGCTGGCCTGGGCTACCTGGCCCATGTGGTGTCGATGGAAGAAATCAGCCGTGGCTCCGCCTCGGTGGCGCTGTCCTACGGCGCCCATTCCAACCTGTGCGTCAACCAGATCAACCGCAACGGCACCCATGAGCAGAAGCTCAAGTACTTGCCCAAGCTGATCAGCGGCGAGCACATCGGCGCCTTGGCCATGAGCGAGCCCAATGCCGGCTCCGACGTGGTGTCGATGAAACTGCGCGCAGAAAAACGCGGCGATCACTACGTGCTCAACGGCAGCAAGACCTGGATCACCAACGGTCCCGACGCCAACACCTACGTGATTTACGCCAAGACCGACCTGGACAAGGGTGCGCACGGCATCACCGCGTTCATCGTCGAGCGTGACTGGAAGGGCTTCAGCCGCAGCAACAAGTTCGACAAGCTGGGCATGCGTGGGTCCAACACCTGCGAGCTGTTCTTCGACGGTGTGGAAGTGCCGGCAGAGAACATTCTGGGCCAGCTTAACGGCGGCGTGCGCGTCCTGATGAGCGGCCTGGACTACGAACGTGTGGTGCTGTCCGGCGGCCCGACCGGCATCATGCAAAGCTGCATGGACCTGGTGGTGCCGTATATCCACGACCGCAAGCAATTCGGCCAGAGCATCGGCGAGTTCCAGCTGATCCAGGGCAAGATTGCCGACATGTACACCCAGCTGAACGCCAGCCGCGCCTACCTGTATGCCGTGGCCCAGGCCTGCGACCGTGGCGAGACCACCCGCAAGGATGCTGCCGGGGTGATCCTGTACACCGCCGAGCGCGCCACGCAAATGGCCCTGGAGGCGATCCAGATTCTTGGCGGCAACGGCTATATCAACGAATTCCCGGCTGGGCGCCTGTTGCGCGACGCCAAACTGTACGAAATCGGTGCCGGCACCAGCGAAATCCGCCGGATGCTGATCGGCCGCGAACTGTTCAACGAAACCCGCTGAACATAAGGGACGGGCGCACATGGCTACCTTGCACACCCAGATCAACCCGCGTTCGGCAGAATTTGCCGTCAACAGCGCGGCCATGCTCGAACAGGTCCAGGCCCTGCGCGGCTTGCTCGCCCAGGTTGCCCAGGGCGGCGGGCCCAAGGCCCAGGAACGGCATACCTCGCGTGGCAAACTGCTGCCGCGCGAGCGTATCGACCGCCTGCTGGACCCGGGCTCGCCGTTCCTCGAAATCGGCCAGTTGGCCGCCCATGAGGTGTACGGCGAAGACGTGCCAGCGGCGGGCGTGATTGCCGGCATCGGCCGCGTGGAAGGCGTGGAATGCATGATCGTGGCCAACGACGCCACGGTAAAAGGCGGTTCGTACTACCCGCTGACGGTGAAGAAGCACCTGCGTGCACAAACCATCGCCCTGCAGAACCGCCTGCCGTGCATCTATCTGGTGGACTCCGGCGGCGCCAACTTGCCACGCCAGGACGAAGTGTTCCCCGACCGCGAGCATTTCGGGCGCATCTTCTTCAACCAGGCCAACATGAGCGCGCAAGGCATCCCGCAGATCGCCGTGGTGATGGGCTCGTGCACCGCTGGCGGCGCCTACGTGCCGGCCATGGCCGACGAAGCGATCATGGTGCGCCAGCAGGCGACCATCTTCCTCGCCGGGCCGCCGTTGGTAAAAGCCGCCACCGGTGAAGTGGTGAGCGCCGAAGACTTGGGGGGCGCCGATGTGCATTGCCGCACCAGCGGCGTGGCCGACCACTATGCCGACAACGACGAACATGCCCTGGCCCTGGCCCGGCGCAGCGTGGCCAACCTCAACTGGCACAAGCAGGGCAAGCTACAACGCCTGGCACCGGTGGCACCGCTGTATGCGGCCGATGAGCTGTACGGCGTGGTGCCGGCCGATGCCAAGCAACCGTTCGACGTGCGCGAGGTGATCGCCCGCCTGGTCGATGGCTCGGTGTTCGATGAGTTCAAGGCGCTGTTCGGTACCACGCTGGTGTGCGGTTTCGCCCACCTGCATGGCTACCCGGTGGCGATCCTGGCCAACAACGGCATCCTGTTCGCCGAAGCCGCGCAAAAAGGTGCGCACTTCATCGAACTGGCCTGCCAACGCGGCATCCCGCTGCTGTTCCTGCAGAACATTACCGGTTTCATGGTCGGCAAGAAGTACGAAGAAGGCGGCATCGCCAAGCACGGCGCCAAGCTGGTCACCGCCGTGGCCTGCGCCCAGGTGCCGAAGTTCACGGTGATCATCGGCGGCAGCTTTGGTGCCGGCAACTACGGCATGTGCGGCCGCGCCTACGACCCGCGCTTCCTGTGGATGTGGCCCAACGCACGGATTGGCGTGATGGGCGCCGAACAGGCCGCCGGGGTGCTGGCCCAGGTCAAGCGCGAGCAGAGCGAACGCAGCGGCCAGCCATTCAGTGCCGAAGACGAAGCCAGGCTCAAGCAGCCGATCCTCGACCAGTACGAGCGTCAGGGCCACCCCTATTATTCCAGCGCCCGCCTGTGGGACGACGGCGTCATCGACCCGGCACAGACCCGCGACGTCCTCGGCCTGGCGTTGTCTGCCGCGCTGAACGCGCCGATCGAACAGAGCCGCTTCGGCATTTTCCGGATGTGACCCATGAGCGATTTCAGCACCCTTGAAGTGATCCGCGACCCGCGCGGCTTTGCCACCCTGTGGTTAAGCCGCGAGGACAAGAACAACGCCTTCAACGCGCAGATGATCCGCGAGCTGATCGTGGCCATCGACCAGTTGGCCGAAGACGCCAGCCTGCGCTTTGTGCTGCTGCGTGGCCGTGGCCGGCATTTCAGCGCCGGTGCCGACCTGGCCTGGATGCAGCAGTCGGCACAACTGGACTTCAACACCAACCTGGATGATGCCCACGAACTGGGCGAGCTGATGTACGCCCTGCATCGCCTCAAGGCCCCGACCCTGGCCGTGGTGCAAGGCGCAGCCTTTGGCGGCGCGCTGGGCCTGATCAGCTGCTGCGACATGGCCATCGGCGCCGAAGACGCCCAACTGTGCCTGTCGGAAGTACGCATCGGCCTGGCCCCGGCGGTCATCAGCCCGTTCGTGGTCAAGGCCATTGGCGAACGCGCCGCGCGCCGCTACGCCCTCACCGCCGAGCGTTTCACTGGCGTGCGCGCCCGCGAGCTGGGCCTGCTGGCCGAGGTGTACCCCGCCAGCGAACTGGACGACCACGTCGAAGCCTGGGTAAGCAACCTGCTGCAGAACAGCCCACAAGCATTGCGCGCCACCAAGGACTTGCTGCGCGAAGTGGACGACGGCGAACTCAGCCCGGCCCTGCGCCGTTACTGCGAAAACACCATCGCCCGTATCCGCGTCAGCGCCGAAGGCCAGGAGGGCCTGCGCGCTTTCCTGGAAAAACGCCGCCCTGCCTGGCAAACCGTTGACAAGAAGGAGCCGCGCCCATGAGCCGCCCCGCTTTGACCACCCTGCTGGTCGCCAACCGCGGCGAAATCGCTTGCCGGGTGATGCGCACCGCCAAGGCCATGGGCCTGACCACTGTCGCCGTGCACAGCGCCACCGACCGTGACGCCCGTCACAGCCGCGAAGCCGACATCCGCGTCGACCTGGGCGGCACCAAGGCTGCCGAAAGCTACCTGCTGGTCGACAAGCTGCTGGCCGCAGCCAAGGCCAGCGGCGCCCAGGCCATCCACCCAGGTTATGGCTTTCTGTCCGAGAACGCAGGTTTCGCCCGCGCCATCGAGCAGGCCGGACTGATCTTCCTCGGCCCACCGGCCAGCGCCATCGACGCCATGGGCAGCAAATCGGCAGCCAAGGCGCTGATGGAGGCCGCCGGCGTGCCGTTGGTACCGGGCTACCATGGCGAGGCCCAAGACCTGGACACCTTCCGCGCCGCGGCCGAACGCATCGGCTACCCGGTGCTGCTCAAGGCCAGCGCTGGCGGCGGTGGCAAGGGCATGAAAGTGGTCGAGGAAGAAAGCCAGTTGGCCGACGCCCTGGCGTCGGCCCAGCGTGAGGCACAGTCGTCGTTCGGCGATGCGCGCATGCTGGTAGAAAAGTACGTGCTCAAGCCGCGCCATGTCGAAATCCAGGTGTTTGCCGACCAGCACGGTAACTGCCTGTACCTTAACGAACGCGACTGTTCCATTCAGCGTCGCCATCAGAAGGTGGTGGAAGAGGCCCCTGCCCCCGGCCTGTCGCCCGAACTGCGCCGGGCCATGGGCGAAGCGGCGGTGCGTGCCGCCCAGGCTATCGGTTACGTGGGTGCTGGCACCGTGGAGTTTCTGCTTGATGCACGTGGCGAATTCTTCTTCATGGAGATGAACACCCGCCTGCAGGTGGAACACCCGGTCACCGAGGCCATCACCGGCCTGGACCTTGTTGCCTGGCAAATTCGCGTGGCCTGCGGCGAAGCCCTGCCGATCACACAGGAACAGGTGCCGCTGTTCGGCCATGCCATCGAAGTGCGCCTGTATGCCGAAGACCCGGCCAACGATTTCTTACCCGCGACCGGCAAATTGGCGCTGTACCGTGAATCGGCACCTGGCGAAGGCCGGCGGGTGGACAGCGGGGTCAGCGAAGGCGATGTGGTGTCGCCGTTCTACGACCCGATGCTGGGCAAGCTGATTGCTTGGGGTGAAAACCGCGAACAGGCACGCCTGCGCTTGCTGGCCATGCTCGACGAGTTTGCCATTGGCGGATTGAAGACCAACATCGCCTTCCTGCGCCGCATTCTCGCGCACCCTGCGTTCGCGGCGGCAGAGCTGGACACCGGCTTCATTCCCCGCCACCAGGATGTGCTGCTGCCGGCGCCACGTGCGCTGCCGGCTGGCTTTTGGGAGGCGGCAGCCGAAGCCTGGCTGCAGGGCCAGGCGGGGCATCAGCGCGAAGACGATCGCCATTCGCCGTGGAGCGGGCGTAATGGACTGCGCTTGGGCCTGCCTGCACGCAGCAGCTTGCATCTGGTGAGTGCTGGGCACGATCAGGCAGTGGCCCTGGAGCGCAGCGCTGCTTCTACCTGGCAGCTGCAAGGTGAGCAGTTGGTGCATGACCAGAACGGCGTGCGTCGCCAGCATCTGGCAATCCGTCGGGGTGGCACGCTGTACCTGCACTGGGATGGCGAAATGCATGCCATCGAAGCCTTCGACCCGATTGCCGAGGCCGAAGCCAGCCACAGCCATCAGGGTGGGCTGGGTGCGCCCATGAACGGCAGTATCGTGCGGGTGCTGGTCGAACCTGGGCAGGTGGTGGAAGCCGGTACTGCGCTGGTGGTACTGGAGGCCATGAAGATGGAGCACAGCATTCGTGCGCCGCATGCCGGCACAGTGAAGGCGCTGTTCTGCCTGGAGGGGGACATGGTCAGCGAAGGGACTGTGCTGGTCGAACTGGTGGAATAACGGTGCCGGAGGGCCGCTTTGCGGCCCTAACGCAACACAAGGCTGCCACTGCAACAGCCCGTAGGAGCGGGTTCACCCGCGAAGAGGCCGTGCCTGCTGGCCAATCTCCATCCGCCGTTCACCGTTGCCGCCGCTACTCAAACCCTTTCAAAAGGCCCCATGCACCCGCACGACCACCCCAAGAAATTCGCAACCCTCTTCGCACAACAGCGCCGGGTAGTTACTGTTCAATGCCTTCAGATAACGCTGCCCACCTTCCTCGGCCAGCTCGCGGAAAATCGCCGGTTTGCCGGGCTGACGAGCGATAACCAAACGCCCCGCCTCAGCCTCTACACCTGGGTCCACCAGCATCCGCATGCCCTGCGGCACACTGCGGCCACTGACAGCGCTCATGGCATCGTTTTCCACGGTTAGCCAGAACGCCTTGCCCTGTGCCAGGTAGTCAGTCTGCTCGAAAACAGCAGGCTCTACAGCCGTTGCAGCCTCTAACTCACTCCAACCCAGCACCGGGTAACGGAAGCAGACGATGTATCGCATGAGGTCGGGTTCGTCATCATCGTCATCCACCCCAGAAACACAACGTTCACCATCAGCCTGCCCGTGAATACGCAATTGCAAGCGGACGCAGTAGTGGGGCATGCCAATCTCAACCAAAGTGCGGTTCATCGACTCGAGCTTCGGTTGGCGCCGTTTGTTCACCCAATGTCCTACACTGCCTTGCGACACGCCTACGCGCTCGGCAAGCTGCTCTTGGGTAAGCCCTAATTCCTCCATCCGGTCGCGAACGAGGGCAATCCACTTATCCATGTTCATGGCTGGCATGCCCCTCACGTATAGCGGCCTTGTGGCGTGACACAGCTTCGCAGCAACCCGGCAGCCTAGAAGGCCCCATGTACCCGCACCACCACTCCCAGAAACGCGCAGCCTTCTTCACACAAAACCGTCGGATAGCGCGTATTCAGTGGCCTGAGCATCTTGTCTCCACCCTCTTCGACCAACTGCCGCAATACCGCCGGGCGCCCCGGCTGCCGTGCAATGACCAACCTGCCGGGCTGTGCCTCCAGCCCGGTATCCACCAGCACGCGCATACCCTCGGGCACGCTCTTACCACTGGCCGCGTTCATCGAGTCGTTTTCCACCACCAGCCAGAACGCATTGCCGGCGGGCATATAGTCCGTCTGCTCATGGGACGTGCTCGTTTCAGGCAATGGCCCCTGCAGGTCAGCCCAACTCAGCACCGGGAAGCGGAAGCTGGCATAGAGCAGCGCCTCGGCTGAAACCGGCTGCTCGGCCGTATAGAGCCCTTGCGCTTCACGCACGATGTCGCGCTCGACCACCATGACCTGGGCTTCCAGAAACACCAGCCCAAGCTTCTCCAGCTTTTCATTGATGGTTTCCAGCGTCGGCCGACGCGTGCCACGCAGCCAATGCCCCACGCCCCCCTGCGTCATGCCCAGGCGCTCGGCCAGTTGGAGCTGACTGAGGTTATGTTCGCGCTTGTAGCGCTTGAGAAATGCGTTCCAGTTTTCCATGAGCGGCAACAATACGGACTGTATTAACCGCTGCAATACACAATCTGAATTATTTATTTGGAACTACATAGTACAGCTTGACCTATTCTGTGATTCCAGTGTGCTTGAAGGGAAATCAGCAGGTATTGCCATGAAACCATCGAAAAACGACGAAACAGATCTCGACAGCGAAGCCGCACGCCGCGCGCTCGACTATTACCTCAACCCCAACCCACCGCGGCCCACCCTGGACAACAGAATCTGGACCCTGCACGAAGGCGTAACCGGCGACCAGGCCCAGGAACACGCCATCGCCCTGCTGCGCTGCGCTGCGGCCACCGCCCAGGAAACCGCCACTCACCAGCACGGCAGCCAGCGAGAACTGACGTTCGCGTTGATGCACATGATGGACATGGCTCGCGCACTGCTGGAGCACAAACGCACCGAGTGAGCGGGTTTATAGATAAAAAAGAAGGGAGAGAACGTGATGGCCAGGTAACGGCAAAGGCCCCGATTGCCGGGACAAGGAAGCGCGCCGGTAAAACTTTTTTACCGGATTAGCGAAAATTCATTTGACTGGCAAATGATAACGATTATTATTGCACTCAGCTGATCGCGAGATCCGCTGGATAACCTGAAAGCTTAGGTCGCTCTCAGATTATCTCCTCATCAGGCTAATCACGGTTTTTGACCCGGCTTTTTTGCCGGGTCTTTTTTTTGGCTCTTCAGGCTAATGAAGATCGTGATGGCGCGCATGATAGCAAAGGTGTTTCAGGGCGTGAACGCTCGTTACAAAACTTTGCGGAATCAGCACTTGAGAATCAATCTCGTTTCGCCTACGCTGTTTCCGCATCAAGGAAGATGCCCCCTCCTCCCCTTTACAGAGCAAGGAGCTGTCCATGACCCGTCTGCTGCTGCCCCTTGAGCACCCCACTCCTGCTGCCGAGCACGATGCCGACGATGCCCTGATGCATGCACTGAAGCGGCTACCACGGCGCGTACAGCAAGTATTCCTGCTCAACCGCCTCGATCAGCTGGACTTCGCCAGCATCGCTGCGCGCCTTGACCTGCCACTGGCGACTATCGAGCGCAACATGGGCCAGGCGCTGCAGGCTGGCCGCTCGCGCCGGGATGTGCTGGCGAGCGTGGCCGGGCAATGGTATGTGCGCTTGCAGAGCCCGCAGGTGACGGCGTGCGAGCGTATCGACTTCCGCCGCTGGCTGGATGCCGATACGGCAAACTTGCAAGCGTTTCACGATACGGAACTGCGGTGGCGCAGCCTGCTGGTGCCGGCACGGCAACTGGGCCATGACGGCTGGTATCGGCAAGGCCGGGCGGCGCTGTCGCTGGGCGGCTGCTCGGTTGCGGTCGGGCTGGGCGTGGCGGCGTTGGTGCTGGTTGGGTTCTGGGCTTGATCAGCGCTTAGGCAAGTCGGACTGTCCGTACTGCACCCAGTAAACTCGCTCAGGATAGGGGGCGGTCCAAAGTGGAAATGGCAAACATCAGCGAGAATGCCATGCTCCTTAAGAACCTGCACAATCATCTGCTCGCCGTCATCGCCTGGAAAATCCGTTGATTCGTGCGTCAATCCAGATACGCAAGACAAGGGCCCAGGACCAGAGAGTAACGCTTCAGCCGCTTGCCCGATTCGCCTTGGCCTACCTGAGGAATCAAACCGCGAATCCCCTCGCCAGCAAAACCGAAGCTCAGAAAAGCTGGCTGATTGAGCAGGGCTTCCCAGGTTCAGGCTTGCACCTGCGCTGACGCATGCTGCCTGCAGGCTATGCGTTTCAAGGGGTAGAGGGAGATTATGTGAATTTACTTCCAAACCGCCGCGGCGCCACTTCGATCGAAAGCGTTTAACCCCGCGGCGTCCATCGTTGAAACAAAGGTGGAGCCGTTGTTCCGCACCGTGCCACCCGTTCATATCTGGCACTGGCGATGACGGAACCTGAAGAGCAAGCCAGCGTCATAGCCTCATGCAGCAACTCGGCATCAGTGGACTCGATGCCGCCATCCGCATGACTCAGGATGGAGACGGCTCAACGGTTTCGAGCCGTTCGATCTGGAATTGCCAGGAGCAACAACATGCGCAAACGGATGAGTGCAACCAACCTAAAGTGGGCCTGCGGCTGGCTCGCAGCCGCGGTTTTGGCACTGTGCTGGTGGCTGCCGCTACCTTTTCGCTCCACCGCCGATGATGGCCCGCCGCGGATCTACGGCAACCCCGAAGCGCGCTTCACCCTCACCCTCTACGCCGAACTTGAATGCCCGCACTGCCAGGCCTACCTGCCGCAATTGCAGCGCTGGATCGTCACCAACGATCACGTCAACCTGGCCTGGCATCACCTGCCCCTCCCCCAGCATGAACCGGCCGCCAGTCGGGAAGCGCGACTGATCGAATGCATGGGCCAGCGAGAGGGTCGCGAAGGCGTTTGGGGGGCGATGCTCTGGGTCTACCTGCATACCCAAGGCAACGGCCGTGGGTTGGCTGCTGGACACGACTATCCGGACATCGGCCCGTCCCTGCAACGCTGCCTGGCCGGCGAACGGGCTGCCCAAGTCGTGGACACGCAAAAAGCGCAAGCCTTGGAGAACGGATTCAACGCCACCCCCACGCTGCGCCTGACCGACAATCACACCCAGCACACCCTGATCCTGGAAGACCCAATCGATCCCGATGCCTTGCTGTCCGCAGTGGACCTGTTGAGCGCACCCGAGATTTTTGAAATGCCCGCTGACGTGATCAGCGATATGTCCAGGTAGCCCACGGCGTCACGGCCAGGGCGCCGCGTTGTGGTGTTTGTACTTGAATTTCGTGGAGGGAGGGGATTGAGGCAGAATGCATTCGAACGAAAAAAGGCCCCGAAGGGCCTTTTTTCAACGACTTACAGACTTCGAGTGAAACCTGTAGATCTTTATTTGGAGCGGGAAACGAGACTCGAACTCGCGACCCCGACCTTGGCAAGGTCGTGCTCTACCAACTGAGCTATTCCCGCGTCGTGATGGGTGCCATTCTAGCGATTTCTAAAACAGCGTCAACCCCTTGATTCAAAAAACTTTTATTTTTTTTCCGAGCCTTCGCGCAGGTGCGGCCAGGCGGCCAGCAGGTAGTGCACCATCGACCACAGCGTCAGCCCCGCTGCCACCAGCAGCAGTCCGTAGCCCAGGATCACCCAGAAGGTCACCGCCGGTGGGTTGCCCAGCAGGATCACCAGCGCCAGCATCTGCGCCGCAGTCTTCCACTTACCGAGGTTGGACACCGCCACATGCGCCCGCGCGCCTAGCTCAGCCATCCACTCGCGCAGCGCAGACACCACGATCTCGCGGCCGATGATGACCGCGGCGGGCAGGGTCAGCCAGAAGTTGGCGTGGGTCTGCACCAGCAGCACCAGGGCCACTGCCACCATCAGCTTGTCGGCCACCGGGTCGAGGAAGGCGCCGAACGGCGTGCTCTGCTGCAGTCGACGCGCCAGGTAGCCGTCCAGCCAATCGGTGGCGGCGGCTACGGCGAATACGCTGCTGGCGGCCATGTAACTCCACTGATAGGGCATGTAGAACAGCAGAATGAAGCACGGAATGAGCAGGACGCGTAGAACGGTGAGCAGGTTTGGAATATTCATCGGTACGACTGGCTGCAAGTTGAGCCCGGCATTCTACTCGCTATGCAGGCTGGCATAAATCGACTCGGCAAGCTTTTTACTGATGCCGGGGGCTTTGGCGATTTCATCGATACTGGCGCGGTTGAGCTCCTGCAGGCCGCCGAAATGTTTCAGCAGGTCGCGGCGGCGCTTGGGCCCTACCCCGGCCACATCTTCAAGGCTGGAGACTCGACGGGCCTTGCCACGGCGGGCGCGGTGGCCGGTGATAGCGAAGCGGTGGGCTTCGTCGCGGATCTGTTGGATCAGGTGCAACGCCGATGAATCGCCCTTGAGGGTGAATTCATGATGCACATCGTTCAGGTACAGGGTTTCGAAACCCGCCTTGCGTGTAACGCCCTTGGCCACACCCAGCAGGGTCAGGTCGGTGAAGCCCAGCGCCTGCATCACATCGCGGGCCATGTTCAGCTGGCCCTTGCCGCCGTCCACCAGCAGCACGTCGGGCAGCTTGCCCTCGCCGTCCTTGATGCGCCCATAGCGGCGGGTCAGGGCCTGATGCATGGCCGCGTAATCGTCACCTGCGGTGACGCCTTCGATGTTGAAGCGGCGGTAGTCGGACTTGATCGGCCCTTCGGGGCCGAACACCACGCAACTGGCCACGGTCGCTTCACCACTGGAGTGGCTGATGTCGTAGCATTCCAGGCGTTGCGGCACTTCATCCAGGCCCAGCACTTCGGCCAGGGCTTCGAAGCGCGCAGCCATGTGCTGGCGGTTGGCCAGGCGGGCATTCAGCGCCTGCTCGGCATTGGTCACGGCCAGTTGCTGCCAGCGGGCGCGGGTGCCACGCACCCGGTGGCTGATGGTCAGTTCGCGGCCACGCAGCGTGTGCAGCGCTTCGGTGATGGCGTTGAAGTCTTCGTGAACAACGTTGACAATCAACTCGCCGGGCAGCTCGCGCTCTGCGTTGCCCAGATAGTACTGGGACAGGAACGCGGCCATGACCTCAGCCACCTCCTCCTCGATGCCCACCTGCGGGAAGAAGTTCTTGCTGCCCAGTACTCGCCCGCCGCGCACGCTGATCAGGTGCACACAGGCACCACCCGGGTTGACGAAGGCGGCGATGACGTCGACATCGCCGCTGCCGCCCTCGATGTACTGCTGGTCCTGCACGCGGCGCAACAAGGCGATCTGGTCACGCAGCTCGGCGGCTTTTTCGAAATCGAGGGCCATGGCGGCCTTCTCCATCTCGGCGTTCAACTCATTGCCCAGTTGCTGGCTACGCCCTTCCAGAAACATCACCGAATGGCGCACGTCCTCTGCGTATTCCTCGGCAGTCACCAGGTCGGTGCAGGGCCCTTTGCAGCGCTTTATCTGGTACTGCAGGCATGGCCGGGTGCGGTTGGCGTAGTAGCTGTCTTCGCACTGACGCACAGAAAAGGCCTTTTGCAGCAGGCTGAGGCTTTCGCGAATGGCCCCGGCGCTGGGGTACGGGCCAAAGTAACGGCCCTTGGCCTTTTTCGCCCCACGGTGAATGCCCAGGCGCGGGAACTCGCCATCGGACAGAAACACGTAGGGGTAGGACTTATCGTCGCGCAGCAGGATGTTGTAAGGCGGCCGCCACTCCTTGATCAGGTTCTGCTCCAGCAGCAACGCCTCGGTTTCGTTGGCGGTGATGGTGGTTTCAACCTGGGCGATGCGCGCAACCAGCGCGGCGGTCTTAGGCGCAAGGCCAGCCTTGCGGAAATAGCTGGCCAGGCGCTTCTTCAGGTTCTTGGCCTTGCCCACGTAAAGTAGCCGGGCTTCGCCGTCGAACATCCGGTAAACGCCCGGGCGACCGCTGCAGGTCGCCAGGAATGCGCTGGCATCAAAGACTTGGGACATGAGGTTTTACAGGCTTGCGTCAACCATACCGTGGCGAACGGCCAGCAAGGTCAATTCGACGTCGCTGGTGACCGAGAGTTTTTCAAAGATCCGATAACGGTAAGTATTGACGGTCTTGGGCGAGAGGCACAACTTGTCGGAGATGATCTGCACTTTCTGGCAGCCGACAATCATCAGGGCAATCTGGATTTCCCGCTCGGACAGCGCGTCGAACGGCGAGCCCTGCGGCTGGAACGGTTTCAGCGCCAACTGCTGGGCGATCTGTGGGCTGATATAGCGCTGGCCGGCAAAGGCCAGACGAATGGCCTGAACCATTTCGTCAAGGCCTGCACCCTTGGTCAGGTAGCCGGCAGCGCCGGCCTGCAACAAGCGTGTGGGGAACGGGTCTTCCTCGCACACCGTCACCGCTACTACCTTGATGTCAGGGTGGCTGCGCAGCAGCTTGCGGGTGGCCTCCAGGCCGCCGATGCCGGGCATTTTCACATCCATCAGCACAACGTCCGGTTTCAGCTCCCGGGCCAGTTTCAGCGCCGACTCGCCGGAATCTCCCTCACCCACCACCTGCAGGCCGTCTATGTCGGCCAACATGCGTGTAATACCGGTTCGTACCAGATCGTGATCATCGACCACTAAGACCCTAATCAAGCACACACCTCGTCAGCAGGGCGATTGGATCCCGCCACCTTAACAAAATTTTTCACGGTGGGCCTAACGCATTGCTTCCGTCAGAAACGACTGACGTTCGACTGTGAGAGGCCGCACTATTTGCCGGGGCTTGGCGTCGTTGGCCAACCGCCCCAAAAGGTGCAAGAGCGCCGCCTGATCATCCGACCGCAATTTCCGAAAAGCCCCCAGCAAACCGGACTCATTCGTGTTCAAACCTTCGTGTGCTGCCGGGGTGCGCAGGCCGCTGAGGACATACAACGCATCCACGCCCCGGGTCGCCAATGCCGCCAGGTAATCTAGCCGCGGCGTGCGCTCACCGCTTTCGTACTTGCCCTGAGCGTTGGGCTCGACGCCACCGATATCGCCAAATACACGCTGGGTCATACCCAGCCGCTCACGCTCTTCCCGCAGCCGTGGACCGATTCCGTTCATAGGGGCTTCTCCTTTTCCCTTATCCTCTCAAGTACGGCCTGCCCGCCTGCAGGCAGCCGTAAAGGTGTGGATCCACTATGCCCATGCTCTGCGGTCGCCACAAGCCATCATTTAGCTACTACGTTGATATCCCGCTGCATCCGCACAAAGCATTCGTCTTCACCCATTTCGATGAAGCCATGGCGCTGGTACAGCAGGCGGGCCGGGTTGCTGCGGAACACCATCAGCCGCAACAGGGGAAGGCGCCGCTGCCTGGCCCACAGCGCCAGTTCTTCCAGCACCCAGCTACCGACCCCTCGCCCACGGTACTCAGGCAACAGGTGCAACTCGCGGATGAACAGCGCCTGGCGGTCCTGGCTGAGGCTGCAAAAACCCAACAGCGTGTCGCCTTCGATCACCAGCCACTGCTCGCGCCAGCCCCAGGCCGCGTCGAAGGCGTCCTCGATCCACAGCAGGTCGAATTCACGGTAGTAGGGCAACATGGCGCGGCGCGTAAGGTTACGGGCGAAGGTGCAGTGGATGTCTTGGGCGGGAATCAACTGTAAGGGCATCGCATCGCGCTCATTGGGCATAACACACTGGCGAACTGCCAGGGCCACACCTGTCCAGTTCGTTTTCCAACCAGTCGGCCAGCACCCGGGCATTGTTGTGCTCGCTGTCCTTGCCGGCATAAAGCAATGTCAGCGTCCCCTTCCTGGCCATGTCCAGCAGCGGGTACCAGTGTTCGGGGTGGGCCGCCAGCGCTTGCTGGTACCGCTGGGTAAAACCGGCGAAATCCACTTCACCCTGATGGAACGCCTTACGCAATTCATTCGAAGGTGCCACTTCGCGCAACCACTGCCCATGGAGGTCTTCCTTGCGCTTGTTGCGCGGCCAAAGGCGGTCGACCAGCACACGCTGGCCATCTTCATCCTCAACCGCATCATAGAAACGTTTGCAGCGAATCATGGGCGTCTCCTGCCATTACCGTCCGTCTTGAGCCTAGATAATTCATTGATCGAGGTCACGGCCGGGTTACGAATTGTTTCTATGCTCAAGGCCTTCGGCACTTTCGCCCAACGCCAACCGGAGCCCCCATGGCAACCCCGTCAGTGGCCAGCGGCCCACTACTGGCCAAACACGACGCTCGCCCGCAGCTCTCCCACAAACCTGGGCGTGCCACCTTAACGTTGTTCTTCAGCCTGCTGCTGGCGGGTATCGCCTACACCGCCTGGAGCCTCAAGCAGGATGTGACCGCAAGCGGTACGGTCATCACCACGGCCACACCGTTCCTTCTGCTGGGCCTGGCGCTGGTGATTGCCCTGGGCTTCGAGTTCGTCAACGGCTTCCACGACACCGCCAACGCGGTAGCCACCGTGATATACACCCATTCATTGCCGGCGCCGGTAGCGGTGGTGTGGTCTGGGCTGTGCAATTTCCTGGGCGTGCTTTTTTCCAGTGGCGCGGTGGCCTTCGGCATCATCGCCTTGCTACCGGTAGAACTGATTCTACAGGTGGGTTCTTCGGCCGGCTTCGCCATGGTCTTCGCCCTGCTGCTGGCGGCGATCATCTGGAACCTTGGCACTTGGTGGCTGGGCCTGCCGGCATCGTCCTCGCACACCCTGATTGGCTCGATCATCGGCGTGGGCGTGGCCAATGCGCTGATGCATGGGCGTGACGGCACCAGCGGCGTGGACTGGGCCCAGGCCAGCAAGGTGGGTTATGCCCTGCTGTTCTCACCGCTGATTGGTTTTGCTTGCGCAGCCCTGTTGCTGCTGGCCCTGCGCGCGCTGGTCAAACGCAAGGCGCTTTACCAGGCACCGGAAGGCCAAACACCGCCACCGTGGTGGATCCGCAGCCTACTGATTCTGACCTGCACCGGGGTCTCTTTTGCCCACGGCTCCAACGATGGCCAGAAAGGCATGGGGCTGATCATGCTGATTCTGGTCGGCACCCTGCCGATGGCCTATGCGCTGAACAAGACCATGCCCAACGCGCAGGCCCTGCAGTTTTCCGCCGTCGCCGAGGTGACCCGCCAGGCACTGGTACGCAGCAACCCGCAAGCGGCCCCGGATGACCCGCGCCAGGTGCTTACCCTGTTCATTGCCCAGCCCAAGGCCAGCCCGCACCTGGTACCGGCATTGGCGGCGCTGACCGGGATGATCGGCGAAGAGGTCAAAGGCTATGGCTCGCTCAAACGCGTACCGGCTGAAGCCATGGCCAACGTGCGCAACGACATGTACCTGACCAGTGAAGCCATCCGCCTCATGGAGAAAAACCACCTGGTGACATTCGATGCCGACACCCGCAGCCAAGTGCTGTTGTTCAAGGCCCAGCTGGACGACGCCACCCGCTATATTCCGTTGTGGGTGAAGGTGGCTGTAGCCATCGCGCTCGGGCTGGGGACCATGGTTGGCTGGCGGCGTATTGTGGTCACCGTTGGCGAGAAGATCGGCAAGACCCACCTCAGCTATGCCCAAGGCGCATCGGCTGAAGTGGTGGCGATGTGCACCATTGGCGCGGCGGATATGTTCGGGTTGCCGGTGTCGACCACGCATGTGCTGAGTTCGGGGGTGGCCGGCGCCATGGTCGCCAATGGGTCGGGGATTCAGAAACGCACGTTGTTCAATCTGCTGATGGCCTGGGTGCTGACCCTGCCAGCGGCAATGCTGTTGGCTGGCAGCCTGTACTGGCTGCTGAACCACATCTTCTGAACCCGTACGCCACCTTCTGTAGGAGCGGGTTTACCCGCGAATACGGTAGCGGCGGCAACCGTGAACGGCGGGTGGAGATTGGCCAGCAGGGCCGGCCTACGGGCGACCGCGCAGGCCTTTCAACGTTTGCACAAGGCGGTTGTCCCTACACAGGTTGATCAGCCCGGGATTTTCAGGCCACGCTGCACGGCTGGCCGTTCGAGGAAATTCGCCAGCACGCGCTGCACTTCCTTGAACTGGTCGAAGCCCACCAGGTCACGGGCGTTGTAGCGCTCCACCAGGTTGCGCACCCAAGGGAAGATGGCGATGTCGGCAATGCTGTATTCCTCAGCCATCCACTGCCGACCTTTCAAATGCCGATCCAGCACGCCCAGCAGCCGCTTGGACTCGTTGACATAGCGGTCGCGCGGGCGCTTGTCTTCATATTCCTTGCCCGCAAAGAAATGGAAGAACCCGACCTGGCCGAACATCGGCCCGATGCCGCCCATCTGGAACATCAGCCACTGCAGGGTCTGGTAGCGCTGGGCGGGGTCCTGGCTGAGCAGCTGGCCGCTCTTCTCCGCCAGGTACTGCAAGATCGCCCCCGACTCGAACAGCGGCAGCGGCTGACCGCCCGGCCCGTTCGGGTCGAGGATGGCGGGGATCTTGTTGTTCGCGCTGAGCGAGATGAACTCGGGGCTCAATTGGTCATCGTTGTCGAAGCTGACCTTGTGCGCCTCGTAAGCCAAGCCAATCTCTTCGAGCATGATCGACACCTTCACCCCGTTGGGCGTCGGCAGCGAGTACAACTGCAGGCGTTCGGGATGTTTGGCGGGCCATTTGCGGGTAATGGGGAAAGCACTGAGTTCGGTCATGATCAACCTTGCCAAGGGAATGAGCCTGTCACTCTAGAGACATCCCCAGCCGCTGACCATCACCGACCACTCATCAGCGTTGGCAGCTCAGGCCTGGCCGTGGGCCTTGAGCTTGAGCTTTTCGGTATCGACGCGGACAAACACGGAATCGGCAGTCACCGTCAGTACATCCTCTGCCCAGACTTCGCAGATGACCCGGCTCTTGCGCCCCACTTCGCCTTCGACACGCGCCTTGAGCAACAGCTCGACACCCATCGGCGTAGGTTTCAGGTAGGTCAGGTTGAGCGTGCCGGTAACGCAGTCGATACGCGGCAGGCTGCCCGGTTCTCGGCCTTCGTTACGGTAGTGGTAGGCCATCGCCGTCCAGTTGGAGTGGCAGTCGACCAGCATCGCCAGCAGGCCACCGTAAACCAGGCCAGGCCAGCCAATGAAGGTGCTGTCGGGCGAGTGCCGGCACACCAGGTGAACACCGTCGGCGTCCCAGTGGCTTTGCAGGTGCAGGCCGCTGGGGTGGGAACAGCCGCAGCCATAGCAAGTACCCTCAGGGGCCGCGAGGGCTTGAAGGGAAAGGGTGTGCTCAGTCATACGCTTCCTGTGCTTGTTGGAATGGGGGCGCGCAACGCCCCCATTAAAGCAGAAACATCAGACCGTCTGGGCAACCATCTTCGTACGCCGCTGGGTCAGTGAAACCAGCAGGATGAACGCGGTCACCCCGGCAGTCATCAGCGTCTCATAGCGGTAGGCGTCGCTGAACAGCATGTAGCCCAGCACCATGACGATGGTGCCGATCACCAGCCAGGTCAGCCATGGGAACAGCCACATCTTCAGTTCCAGCGGGCGCCCTTCACGCTCGGCACGGGCACGCATGCGCAGCTGCGACACGGCAATGACCAGGTACACCAGCAAAGCGATGGCGCCAGTGGTCGACAGCAGGAAGCCAAACACCTTGCCCGGGAACACATAGTTGACGAGGCAGCCAGCGAAACCCGCCAGGGTCGAGAAGATCACTGCCACGGTCGGCACGCCGGAACCGGAGATGCGCTTGGTCACGCTCAGCGCCTGGCCACGCGCACCAAGCGAATAGAGCATGCGCGACGCCGTGTACAGCCCCGAGTTCATGCAACTTGTCACCGCCACCAGCACCACCAGGTCAACCAGCAACTTGGCGCCCGGCACGTTCAGCACTTCCAGTACACGCTGGAACGACCCTACGGCTTTCAGCCCGGGGTCGTTCCAGGCCACCAGCGACACCACCAGGAAGATCGACGCCAGGTAGAAGATGGCGATGCGGTACACCACCAGGTTGGTGGCGCGGCGAATCTTGTCTTTCGGGTTGGCGGTTTCGTCCGCCGCGATGGTGACGATTTCGGCACCGAAGAACGAGAAGATGGTGATCAGCACGCCCCCAAGCACCGTCCCGAACCCATTGGGCATGAAACCACCGCTGTCCCACAGTCGGCTGACCCCGGAGACCTCGGCCAGCGGCCAGAAACCGAACACCGCCAAGGTGCACACCCCGATGAAGCCAATGATCGCGACCACCTTGACCAACGCGAACCAGTACTCGAAAGCACCGAAGTTCTTCACGCTGACCAGGTTGGTGCCCGACAGCACCAGCATGATCAGGAAGGCGAACAGCCAGGACGGCACGCCAGGGAAGTAGGCATGCAGGATGTCAGCACCGGCAATGGCTTCCACCGGAATGATCAACACCCAGAACCACCAGTACAGCCAGCCAATGGTAAAGCCCGCCCAAGGCCCGATGGCCTCCGAGGCGTAGGTGGAAAAAGAGCCGCTGTTGGGGTTTGCGATGGCCATTTCACCCAGCATGCGCATCACCAGCAAGACCAGCAGGCCAGTCATGGCGTAGGAGATGAGGATGGCCGGGCCGGCGGTGGCAATGGCGTTGGAGGACCCGATGAACAGCCCGGCGCCGATGATGCCGGCAATGGAGATCATGGAAACCTGACGGGAAGTCAGGCCGTGCTGCAGTGAGCGCTGTTTCTTGTTGTCTTGCGAAGCCATGAAGAACCCTCGAATGGGTCGGCCGCAGCAAAGCGGCTGAAGGTCTGAGCAGAATTCTTATAAATTTCTGATGTGTGTTGTTGTTGTTTTTTGCAGATGACCGAAGCGGGTATTGACCTCCTCTTCGCATGACCGGTTGTAATCGTTGATCCAGGTCAGTATTAATCTATAGGCCGGGGTCAACAAACGACCTTTTCGAACCACATAATTCCTTTATGGAATGAACTCCTTCCTTTTTTGCTCGGTATTCGCCCGTCATGTCCAAACGCCTGATGCCTTCGACCACCGCCCTTCAGTGCTTCGAAGCGGCCGCTCGCCACCTCAGCTTCACCCGCGCGGCCCAGGAACTGCACCTGACCCAGAGCGCCGTCAGCAAGCAGGTCGCGCAGCTTGAAGACATGCTCTCGCACTCGCTGTTCCAGCGCATTCGCCGGCGCCTGCACCTGACCCCGGCCGGCGCGCTGTACCTCACCGAAGTGAACAAGATCCTCACCCAGATCGACATATCCAGCCGCTACATCCTCAGCTACGGCGACGAAACCGAAGTGCTGCGCATCGCCACACAGCCGACCTTCGGCGCCCGCTGGCTGGTGCCCCGGCTCAAGGGTTTTGGTGACCGCTACCCACGCATTCACCTGGATGTGCGCAACGAGCTGGAGCCATTCGACCTGGTACAGGCCAAGGCTGACGTCGCCTTTTTCTTCGGCCAGGGCACCTGGCCCGGGGCGACCTGCATCGAGTTGTTCAGCGAAGAAGTGGTGCCGGTGTGCAGCCCGCAGCTGCTGGCCAGCCACCGTTTCGACAGCGCCCAGGCATTGACTGAGCACCGCCTGTTGCAATGCGTGTCGCGGCCGGAGGCCTGGCATGAGTGGTTCCTGGGGCTTGGGTTGCATAGCCAGAACAGCTACCACGGGCCGCGCTTCGACACGTTCTACCTGTGTATCCGCGCGGCCATCTCCGGCTGCGGCATAGCCCTGATTCCCCGCTATCTGGTGGCCGAAGAGCTGAGCGAAGGCAAGCTGGTGGTGGCCTGGGACCACTCTGTGGCAAGCAACGGGAGGCACTTCATTGCGCATGCCGAGCATGCGGCCGAAGTGCCCAAGATCAGGGCCTTCGTGCAGTGGATCCGGGAGCGGGTGGCTGAAGGCGATTGATTTGACCTGCCCCGGCCTCTGGTAGGAGCGGGCTTGCCCGCGAAGAGGCCGGCACAGCCAACCCAAAAAACCGGCCAGATCACGAATCCATGGAATGATCGCAATCGAATAATTCGTTTGCGGAATAACCCGCCGACACGCTTGGATAATAAGAAACTCGAACAAGGTCCGCGTGCCCCCATGAACCAGGAAAGTATCAGCCAATCCATTGCCATCGTTCACCCGATCACACTTTCCCATGGCCGTAATGCCGAAGTCTGGGACACTGACGGCAAACGTTACATCGACTTCGTCGGCGGTATCGGCGTGCTCAACCTGGGCCACTGCAACCCCGCTGTAGTCGAGGCCATCCAGGCTCAGGCCACCCGCCTGACCCACTACGCCTTCAACGCGGCCCCTCACGGCCCGTACCTGGCCCTGATGGAGCAACTGAGCCAGTTTGTGCCAGTCAGCTACCCACTGGCCGGCATGCTCACCAACAGCGGCGCGGAAGCGGCGGAAAACGCCCTGAAAGTGGCCCGCGGCGCCACCGGCAAGCGCGCCATCATCGCGTTCGACGGCGGCTTCCATGGCCGCACCCTGGCCACCCTGAACCTCAATGGCAAGGTCGCCCCCTACAAGCAGCGGGTCGGCGAACTGCCCGGGCCGGTGTACCACCTGCCCTACCCTGGCGCGGATACCGGGGTTACCTGCGAACAGGCACTCAAGGCCATGGATCGCCTGTTCAGCGTCGAGCTGGCCGTGGAGGACGTCGCGGCGTTCATCTTCGAGCCGGTGCAGGGTGAAGGCGGCTTCCTTGCCCTGGACCCGGCCTTCGCCCAGGCCCTGCGCCGCTTCTGCGACGAGCGTGGCATCCTGATCATCATCGACGAGATCCAGTCGGGCTTCGGCCGCACCGGCCAGCGCTTCGCGTTTCCGCGCCTGGGTATCGAGCCCGACCTGCTGCTGCTGGCCAAGAGCATCGCTGGCGGTATGCCGCTGGGTGCAGTGGTCGGGCGCAAGGAATTGATGGCGGCGCTGCCCAAGGGCGGCCTGGGTGGCACCTATTCAGGCAACCCGATTGCCTGTGCGGCGGCCTTGGCCAGCCTGGCGCAGATGACCGACGAAAACCTAGCAATCTGGGGTGAACGGCAGGAACAGGCCATCGTCAGCCGTTATGAGCGCTGGAAGGCTTCGGGCCTGAGCCCGTACATCGGCCGCCTGACCGGCGTGGGCGCCATGCGAGGGATCGAGTTCGCCAATACCGATGGCAGCCCGGCACCGGCACAACTGGCCAAGGTGATGGAAGCGGCCCGCGCCAAGGGCCTGCTGCTGATGCCCAGCGGCAAGGCGCGGCACATCATTCGCCTGCTGGCGCCGTTGACCATCGAGGCCGAGGTGCTCGAGGAAGGGCTGGATATCCTCGAGCAGTGCCTGGCAGAACTGAACTGAGGCTTACAGGCCGAGTTCTTCCGGGGTAAGCATGTCGGACTCGAAGGCGATCCAGCCGCCTTCCAGTTCGGCATGGCCGTTGACGATCGGGCCGTAATAGGTCAGGCCGTTCTCCAGGGTCACGCAAATGTGCGTGGCCGGTTTCTCAGGGGCCGCGAGCGTACCGACGAAATGCACCTTCTTCAGGGTTTCGGTCACCGCTTCCAGGCCCACGCGCATCTTGGGGTTTTCCGAAGCCTCGGTATCTCCGCCACGGTCTTCAGCGCTGATGGTCACGGTGGCGATGTACGGGTACTTGATGCTCAAACGGGGTTACCTCGGTGGGTGTATAGGCGTACGGGCGCGTAGAGTACGGCAGGCCGTCTCTGTTGTCTCTACTGGCCTCTTCGCGGGCACGCCCGCTCCCACAGGGATCGCATGTTGCTTGGGGTATGCAGGGCACCTGTGCGGGGCGGGTCTGCCTGGGAAGAGCCGGGCCTGCAACAGGTGATCTGAATGCCCCGATCTGTTAGGGTGCCCGCCGATGCACGCCACACCACACGAGGATCCCGAGTGAGCGCCGAAGAACCCCTGATCGCCGACCTGTTCGAAGTCGACAAACGCCTGTCCCTCAAGCCCGTCGTGGACTTCAACAGCTACCTGCGCAATGCCTTCGGCGAGGGCCCATGCCGCTGCCACCGCTGCGTAGAAGGCGCCGACCAAAGCACCTACAGCCACGCGCACAACTTCACCTTCGAAGGCCGCCAGTGGCACCGCCGGTTCGCCACCACCGCCGGCAGCGACGTCGCCCAGGTGTTGAAAAAAGCCTGGCTGTCGTACACCAAGGCTGATCTCAACCTGGTCGGCGCGCTGGACCTGACCACCCTCAAGACCTTCACCGAGGCCGCCCTGCACACGCGCCTGCTGGCCTTGCTGCCGGCCAGCGGCCTGGCCCGTGAAGTAGATGGCCAGTGGATGCTGCAAGCCCAGGCCGACTGACGGCCCGGTGGCAGGGCAGGATTCCACCGGTCTGCTAACTTGGTGGAATCCGTCCACCCACAGGTAGTCCGCCATGGCCCGCACAACGCCCATCGAGCTGTACCGCAATATCGGCATCGTCGCCCACGTGGATGCCGGCAAGACCACGACCACCGAGCGGATCCTGTTCTACACCGGGGTCAACCACAAGATGGGCGAAGTGCACGATGGCGCGGCGACCATGGACTGGATGGCCCAGGAGCAGGAACGCGGCATCACCATCACCTCGGCGGCGACCACAGCGTTCTGGCAAGGCTCGACCAAGCAGTTCGCCCACAAGTACCGTTTCAACATCATCGACACCCCAGGCCACGTCGATTTCACCATCGAGGTGGAGCGCTCATTGCGCGTGCTCGATGGCGCGGTCGTGGTATTCAGCGGCGCGGACGGCGTCGAGCCGCAGTCCGAGACAGTCTGGCGCCAGGCCAACAAGTATCACGTGCCACGCTTGGCCTACATCAACAAGATGGACCGCCAGGGGGCCGACTTCCTGCGCGTGGTCAAGCAGATCGATCAGCGCCTGGGGCACCACCCGGTGCCCATCCAGCTGGCCATCGGCAGCGAAGAAAACTTCATGGGCCAGATCGACCTGGTGAAGATGAAGGCCATCTACTGGAACGATGCCGACCAGGGCACCAGCTACCGCGAAGAAGAAATCCCCGCCGAACTGAAGGCTCTGGCCGACGAATGGCGCGCGCACATGATCGAAGCTGCGGCCGAGGCCAATGACGAGCTGACCATGAAGTTTCTCGATGGCGAGGAGCTGAGCGTCGAAGAGATCAAGGCCGGGTTGCGCCAGCGCACCATCGCCAACGAAATCGTGCCGACCATCCTCGGCTCCTCTTTCAAGAACAAGGGCGTGCCGCTGATGCTCGATGCGGTAATCGATTACCTGCCCGCCCCCTCGGAAATTCCTGCCATCCGCGGCACCGACCCGGACGATGAAGAAAAGCACCTGGAACGGCACGCCGACGACAAAGAGCCGTTCTCGGCACTGGCTTTCAAGATCGCCACCGACCCGTTCGTCGGCACCCTCACCTTCGCCCGCGTTTATTCCGGCGTGCTCAGTTCAGGCAATGCGGTACTCAACTCGGTCAAAGGCAAGAAGGAACGCATCGGCCGCATGGTGCAGATGCACGCCAACCAGCGCGCAGAAATCAAGGACGTGTGTGCCGGCGATATCGCCGCGCTGATCGGCATGAAAGACGTGACCACCGGTGACACCCTGTGCGACATGGACAAGCCGATCATTCTCGAACGCATGGACTTCCCCGACCCGGTGATTTCCGTCGCAGTAGAGCCGAAAACCAAGGCCGACCAGGAAAAAATGGGGATCGCGCTGGGCAAGCTGGCCCAGGAAGACCCCTCATTCCGCGTGCGTACCGATGAAGAGACTGGCCAGACCATCATCTCGGGCATGGGCGAGCTGCACCTGGACATCATCGTCGACCGCATGCGCCGCGAGTTCAACGTCGAGGCCAACATCGGCAAGCCGCAGGTGGCCTACCGGGAAAAAATCCGCAATACCTGCGAGATCGAGGGGCGTTTCGTGCGCCAGTCCGGTGGCCGTGGCCAATACGGCCATTGCTGGATCCGTTTCGCCCCCGGTGATGAAGGCAAAGAAGGCCTGGAGTTCATCAACGAGATCGTCGGCGGCGTGGTACCCCGCGAGTACATCCCGGCAATCCAGAAGGGTATCGAAGAGCAAATGAAGAACGGCGTGCTTGCCGGCTACCCCCTGATCAACCTCAAGGCCGCCGTGTTCGACGGCTCGTACCACGATGTCGACTCCAACGAGATGGCCTACAAGATCGCCGCGTCAATGGCCACCAAGCAGTTGTCGCAGAAAGGCGGCGCAGTGTTGCTGGAGCCGGTGATGAAGGTAGAGGTGGTGACGCCCGAGGAATATCAGGGCGACATCCTCGGCGACTTGAGCCGACGTCGCGGCATGATCCAGGACGGTGATGAAACACCGGCTGGCAAGGTGATACGTGCCGAAGTGCCGTTGGGTGAAATGTTCGGCTACGCCACCTCGATGCGCTCGATGACCCAGGGCCGGGCCAGCTTCTCGATGGAGTTCACCCGCTATGCCGAGGCCCCGGCGAGCATTGCCGATGGCATCGTCAAGAAGAGCCGCGGAGAGTAAGCAGTTCTCCTGTGCCGGCCTCTTCGCGGGTAAACCCGCGCCTACAGGGGTATGCGATCCCCCGTAGGCGCGGGTTTACCCGCGAAGAAACCGACACAGACACCAACAGTTTTCAGTGCTGCTCGCCCGCCCGCTTCAACAGCTTCTTGCACCGCTCGGACAAATGCACCACGCGCAAATGCTTGCCCGCCTTGGCATAGCGCTCGCGCAGGGTTTTCAGCGCCGCAACCGCCGAATAGTCGACAAAGCTCAAATGCTGGCAATCCAGCGTGACCTGGGCCGGGTCCCCGGCCGTGTCGAACTGGTTGAGGAACGAGGTGGTCGAGGCAAAGAACAGCGTGCCATGCAGCTGATAACGCTTGCCGCCCTCCGCGTCCTCATGGGTGTCGGCATACAGCTCCCGCGCATGCTGCCAGGCAAAGTTGAGCGCCGCGATGATGATACCGAACAGCACTGCCATGGCCAGGTCGGTGAGCACCGTGACCACGGTCACCGCCACGATCGCCAGCACATCATTCACCGGCACCTTGTGCAACACCCGCAACGACGCCCAGGCAAAGGTCTGCTGGGCCACCACGAACATCACCCCAACCAGCGCCGCCAGGGGAATGCGCTCGATCAGCGGCGACAGGAACAGCACGAACAGCAGAATCATTACCCCGGCCACTACCCCCGACAACCGGCCCCGGCCATTGGAGCTGAGGTTGATCACCGTCTGCCCGATCATCGCGCAGCCGCCCATGCCGCCGCACAGGCCCGACACCATGTTCGCAGCGCCCAATGCCACACACTCGCGGTCCGGGAAGCCACGGCTCTCGGTGATCTCATCGGTCAGGTTGAGGGTGAGCAGGGTTTCCAGCAGGCCGACCATGGCCATCAGCACCGCGTAGGGGGCGATGATCTTCAGGGTTTCCAGATTCCAGGGCACCTCCGGCAGCGCCAGCCCTGGCAGGCCACCGGCGATATGCGCCATGTCGCCCAGGGTGCGGGTAGGCAGCCCGAGCACGTACACCAGCAGGCCAACACCGAGGATCGCCACCAAGGCCGGCGGCACCGCACGGGTCAGTTTCGGCAGCACATAAACCACCGCCATGGTCAGCGCGACCAGGCCGATCATCAGGTACAGCGGCGTGCCACTGAGCCAGTGTTCGCCGTCCTTGAAATGCTCCAGCTGAGCCATGGCGATGACGATGGCCAGGCCGTTCACGAAGCCAAGCATGACCGGGTATGGCACCAGGCGCACCAGTTTGCCCAGACGCAGCAGGCCGAACAGGATCATCACCACACCGCCCAGCAGCACCGTGGCCAGCAGGTACTGCACGCCGTGCTGCACCACCAAGGCGACGATCACCACCGCCATCGAGCCGGCAGCGCCTGAGATCATCCCCGGCCGCCCGCCGAACAGCGCCGTCAGGGTACAAATGATGAACGCGCCATACAGGCCCATCAGCGGGTTGAGGTGGGCCACCAGGGCAAAGGCGATGCACTCGGGGACCAAGGCGAACGAGGTGGTAAGGCCGGCGAGCAGGTCGGCGCGTAGTCGGGCGGGCTTCATGGGCTTCCTGTGGTGCAGTCCTGACGGACGTTAGAAAAACGAGGGGCGCGATGTTACGGAATTTGTCTGACAGCGGCCACCGCTCAACGCACCCGTTCCAGGCTCTGCACGGCCAGGTCCAGCGCACGCTGCATGTCCAGGCGCGCCGAACGGCCCAGGTCCGGGTCGTTCAGGCGGCCACCACGCTCTGAGGGCAGGATCGGCGCCGTCAGGTCTTCGGCATCCATCGCTTCAAAATCCTGTTCGGCGCCCAGGGTCAAGGCACTGCGCCGCAACAGCATGCGCACCTGTTCCGGGGTAAGTGCCGGGTTGATCGACAGCATCGTCGCCACAGTGGCAGTCACCAAGGGTGTTGCGTACGACGTGCCGCAATGCGCAGCCTCGGCAGACACTGGGCGTATGCAGGCAGCAGCACTGACGTCCACGCGCATGTCGATATTGGAACTGTGACGCTTGCGCACGTGATCGTGGGCTTCAACTGCCGTAGCCTTGTCACTGCGCTGATGCCCGCCCACCACCAGCAATTGTTCGGTGATGAATGACGAAGGCAGGCGATATTCATCGGTCCCCGACCAGGACGCACCATTGCCCGCCGAATTCACCACGACCACATCAGGGTGCTCCTTGCGCAGCCAGAGGAAGAACTCCTCAAGTAACTCCTCGTAGCCACTCATTGCCAGCCCGGAGCGCACCAGCGAATCGACCTCATCACCCTTCACATTGCGTGCCCCGACCCGGTGAATGCCCCAGCTCCAGTTCAGCACCCGCACGCCATCTTCGACCAGGTTCACCGAGGCAGCGATGTTGGCGGTGATACCGGCATCCGAGTTGCGCTCTACCACCACCTCGAAGCCAGGGCTGTGCTTGCCCAGCCCTGGCAAAAAGCCCTCACCCTGCCCAGCGAGAATGCCTGCGACATGGCTGCCGTGGCTTGCCGGGCGATTACCGTCGCGAGCGTAGAGGCATGTCTGGCCTTGTTCGCAGCCCCCTCGATAATGGCTGAACCCCGGGGCGTCAAAGTCCACTTCGCGCTCGATTACCCCGACCCGCACGGGCTTCACCGGCAAGCGAGAAGCGGCAATCCGGCGCCGGTAGAAATACAGCGCGTCCATGAAGCGGTTGGCGGCCCATTCGTCCGCCTGGTCGATGGCCCGGGTGCTGCGCCCATTGCCCTCCTCCCCGCGCTCGGGGCCGGACTCTTCGACAATCACGGCATCCACACTGACTTCACTGCCCATGCGCAGGACCATCGCATCGCGCTGCACCAGGTCATCTACCGGCAAGCGCAGCTGGTAGACATTCAGCGGCGGTATGGCACCGACAACCTGGGCGCCGTATTTGCCGGCGATGCGCCGGGCCTCGTCGAGGCCGTCGTATTTTTCTTCGATCAACAGGCTGACCAGATCGACATAGGTGGTCAGGCCATCCATGTTCTTCGCCACTTCATCGGGCCCTGCGGCGATCACATGACTGCGTTGGCGGCTCAGCCATACCGGGTTGCTGGTGCGGCCGCCATCGGCCAGCCAGAGCGGGGCACTGCGCTGGGCTTGTCTCGCCAGTTTCAGCGTTAGCCGGTCACCTTGGCGCTCGATATCGGCTTCTGACAGCCGCGTACCGCCGAGCCATACCGTTGGCAGATTTGCCCGGAGCCCTTCGACACGCAGGCACCATCGCTGCTGGCTATCGCTGAACAAGTCGCCGCAACGCTGCAGCTGCTTGATGCGCAGCGTGTCCGCTGCAGCCTGTGCACCAAGACTGCAAAGCCATAACAGCAAGATCAGGACACCCTTCATGCAATCACCCCACGCGCTCCCTGTGAGTGCGACTTACGGGGCACCTCAAAGGTTCACCTGTGGCTGACAACTGCCTGGTCGCGGGCGAGCCATTCGGCCATGGCAGTATCCTCCAACGCGTACTCGCCACGATTGGCCTTCCACACCAGCTCCTTGTCGCGCAGGGCATCAAGGGCCTTCTGTACGTTTGCCGTGTTGACGTTGGCTACCGCCTGGGCCTGCTCCAGCTTGCGGCTGACCTCAACCAGGGTTTGCTCGGTAAACGGGGAAAACGACTGCCGGCCCAGCGTGCGCTCGGCCATGACCTCTAGCACGGCCTGCTGCAACGGCGTAAGTTCGTTCCAAGCGCTTTCGTAGTCACTCCACACCCCGGCTTGATGGTTCAGCGCCCCATTGCGCAGCAGTTCACCCAGGTTGCCCGCCTCACCCAGGCCGACACTGACTTCGGCCAACAGTTTGTTGAGCATTTCCGGGCGCCGGCCGACCAATTCGAACGCGTATGCCAGGTCCTCTACCTTGAACTGGTTACTGTCGGCCAGGCGACGGTTCCACAAGGCGGTGATGAATTCGACATATTCACGCCCCAGCAACGGAAATGGCGTGATGCTGGCACCAAAGAATGGCTGCTTGCTCTTGAGTACCAGGTTGGCCAGCTTGTCGCGACTAGAGCCCGTGAACACCAGGCGCAAGCCGTCCGGACGGTCGCCACGGTTAAGGTGGTCACGCGCGGCTTTCAGCGCGAACATCGCATTAAGGCCATCTTCGCTGTTAAGGGCGTGCTGAGCCTCGTCGATGATCAGTACTACCAACTGCCCTGACACTTGATGCAACACGGCAAGCGCCTGGGCCAGGGTAGTACCCGCAGGCAGTTGCGGGCGGGTGAAATCCCAGCTCAGGGTGCGCAGCAGGTTGATCTTGTCGATACCGGCCTTTTTCGCGGTCCTGGCCAGCGCGCCTTCGAATCTGGCCAGCGCAGTACCGATGGCGCCGCTGATGAGCTGCGCAGGGGCGGCGTCGCGATCCGACCACAGGTCGACGTAAACCGGTAGCCAGCCGCGCTGTACGCATTCCGGTATGAAGTCGTTGTTGAGGAAGGTGCTCTTGCCCGTACGCCGGGGCGCGGCCAGGAACATGCCCGAGCTGTAATCGACCAACGACTCGCCGGCCAGGTCTTGGGCCAGTGCGGTGGCCAACTGATGACGGCGAAGGAGCGGGCGAACGGGAGACATGCAATTAACCTCAATTATCTTACCTACTATAATTTATAGCCTACAAGATAAACCAGGATAATACGACCGTCCGCAACAGTGCCGGCGTGATCCAGATCCGGCAAAAAGTCAGCAAATTTGCCATCATGTTGATTCCACCTGCGGAGATCATGGACATGCCGCTACGCCCCCTTTTCACCTCCCTGTTGCTGGTCGCCAGCCTCACCGCCCATGCCGCCACCGAGGTGGTGCCACTTCAGCATCGCAGCAGCGCCGAACTGCTGCCCGCCCTGCAGGCGTTCATCGGCAAGGACGGCACGGTCAGCGCCTTCGAGAACAAACTGATCGTCAACGCCAGCCCCGAGCGCATCGACGACCTGCGCGCCCTGCTGCAACAGCTGGATACCGCGCCCAAGCGCCTGCTGATCAGCGTCGACAACAACGACAGCAACTTCCAGGACAACCGCGGCAACGCACGCGTCATTCACTACGGCACCAGCAACCGCGACGGCGGCATGCAGCAGGTACAAGCCAGCGAAGGGCAACCGGCACTGATCCAGGTAGGCCAGAGCATCCCCATTACCAGCACCAGCACAGACGGCTATGGGCGCATTCAGAGCAACACCGAATACCGCAACGTGACCCAAGGCTTCTACGTGACCCCCAGCCTGAGCGGCGAAACGGTTCGTCTGCAAATAAGCAGCAATAATGACCGTATCAGCCATGAACGTGCAGATGTAGTGAAAGTACAAAGTACCGACACGACAGTCACGGGCAAGCTCGGCGAGTGGATCACCCTGGCGGGGTTCAACCAGCAGAGCCAAGCCGATCGCAGCGCATCAAGCCATACGTACAGCACCCAACGGGGTGAAAACATGACATTGCGGGTCAAAGTCGACCTTGTTGACTGATACCAGGCAATTCAAGGCTTCGACCAAAGGCCTTGAAACTGACTGCCAAGTCGCATTAGACCAAAGATGTAGTAAGTACAAAAAAGCACTACAAAACATTTGACAGGGTCTTTTTCCCAAGGGCATGATGGCCTCGCTCCCGCTAATCAGGGGCCCTGGCAAGGGCCTTCGAGGCGTGCTCCTCCCACCCCTGGAGGCGCCTCGTGTCTATACGGCCCACAAGGCGGTTCGACGGGATTGCGACTGCAACGAAGAAGTTGTCCCGAGGGACGGAAGCGCATCACCGCAGTACTGGCAATCGCGTCGCACCGCAGCAAGGCAACCACGAGCCGACCTGCCGGAGCACACCTTCGCCTGGTCTGCCCACCCTTCCCCTTCGAGCCTTCGCGTTCGCCGCCGCATTCCTGCGAACAGGACAGCCGCCAGGCACCTGATCTGCTCCGAGCATCAGCACAATTAACCCAAGATCGATGCGACGAGGTTTATTTCCATGGCACTGACACGCGAACAGCAAATTGCAGCCCTCGAGAAAGACTGGGCCGAAAACCCGCGCTGGAAAGGCGTGACCCGTACCTACACCGCCGCTGATGTCGTTCGCCTGCGTGGCTCCGTGCAACCTGAGCACACCTTTGCGCGTCAGGGCGCAGAAAAACTGTGGAAGCTGGTCACCGAAGGTGCCCACCCGTCCTTCCGCCCCGAAAAAGATTTCGTCAACTGCATGGGCGCCCTGACGGGCGGCCAGGCTGTACAGCAGGTCAAGGCCGGCATCCAGGCCATCTACCTGTCCGGCTGGCAGGTTGCCGCCGACAACAACTCGGCCGAGTCGATGTACCCTGACCAGTCGCTGTACCCGGTCGACTCGGTACCGACCGTGGTCAAACGCATCAACAACGCGTTCCGCCGCGCCGACCAGATCCAGTGGAAAGCCGGCAAGAACCCGGGCGACGAAGGGTACATCGACTACTTCGCGCCCATCGTGGCCGACGCCGAAGCCGGTTTCGGTGGCGTACTGAACGCCTACGAGCTGATGAAGAACATGATCGAAGCAGGCGCCGCCGGCGTGCACTTCGAAGACCAGCTGGCCTCGGTTAAAAAATGCGGCCACATGGGCGGCAAGGTGCTGGTGCCGACTCAGGAAGCCGTACAGAAGCTGGTGGCCGCTCGCCTGGCCGCTGACGTGTCGGGTGTACCGACCATCATTCTGGCCCGCACCGACGCCAACGCCGCCGACCTGCTGACCAGCGACTGCGACCCGTACGACCAGCCGTTCGTGGTTGGCGAGCGCACCCGCGAAGGCTTCTACAAGGTCCGTGCCGGCCTCGATCAGGCCATTGCCCGCGGCCTGGCCTATGCCCCGTACGCCGACCTGATCTGGTGTGAAACCGCCAAGCCGGACCTGGACGAAGCCCGTCGCTTCGCCGAGGCGATCAAGAAGGAGTACCCGGACCAGATCCTGTCGTACAACTGCTCGCCTTCCTTCAACTGGAAGAAAAACCTGGACGACGCCACCATCGCCAAGTTCCAGCGCGAACTGTCGGCCATGGGTTACAAGCATCAGTTCATCACCCTGGCCGGCATCCACAACATGTGGCACGGCATGTTCAACCTGGCGCACGACTACGCCCGCAACGACATGACCGCCTATGTGAAGCTGCAGGAGCAGGAATTCGCTGACGCCAGCAAGGGCTACACCTTCGTGGCGCACCAGCAGGAAGTGGGCACTGGCTACTTCGACGACATGACCACCGTGATCCAGGGTGGCGCTTCGTCGGTGACTGCACTGACCGGTTCGACCGAGGAAGAGCAGTTCCACTGATAGTGGGCTGCGGTTGAACAAGGCCCGGGGCTTGTGAAAGCTCCGGGCCTTTGTTTTTACCCGAGAAAGGGCCGGGGCTGCTGGCCAATTTTTACCAGCCGTTCAGCGTTGCCGCCGCTACCGTATTCGCGGGTAAACCCGCTCCTACACTAATCGGGAGGAGACACACATCGGCGATTGGGCGCAGGCCGCTGCAGGAACGGGTTTACCCGCGAAAGGGCCGGCACAGGCCGCAGCAAAACCCCGGATCAGGGCTATGCTTGTGGCAGCCCAGCAGCAAGGACCGCCCATGCCTCGTCCAAGCCACCTGATGATTCTCGCCCTGACCGCCGCTGCCCTCTATCTATATGCACTGGCCAGCGACAACACCCTGCTCGCCCTCATGACCAAACCCATCCCGGTGCTGGCCTTGATTGCCTGGCTGCGCAGCACCCCGGTTTCGCCTTATCGCACATGGATCTCGATCGGCCTGGCCTTCTCGGTACTCGGCGACATCCTGCTGGCCATCCCCGCCGACCTGTTCGTGTTCGGCTTGGCTGCTTTCCTTTGTGCCCACCTTGCTTACCTGCGCGGCTATTGCGGCATTACCCTGCGCCCCGCCCTGCCCGCACTGATCTTCAGCGCAATCACGGGCATCGCGCTGCTCGGTGTACTGGCCAGCCACAGCCTCGGCCCGTTGCTGATCCCGGTAGCGCTCTACGCCCTGGCCATCAGCGCCATGCTCTGGCGCGCACTGGCCTGCGGGGGAGTGGCAGCACTGGGTGCCGGCCTGTTCGTGTTCTCCGACAGCCTGATCGGCATCGACCGCTTCGTCAGCCCGTTCGCCGCCGCACCGTACCTGATCATCCTCGCCTACTGGCTCGGCCAATGGGCCATCGCTTCATCAGTCAGTCATCGCTCAACCGATAAAGTATTGACCCAGAGCGGTGCACGCAGGACCGAGAGCTGCTAGAACAAGGGTTTTTTGCAATTGCAAGTAGGGGGAATCGCCAGATGAACTTTACAAGGCACAGAAGAGCCAAATTCAACGGCAGCAGCTCAAATGATATTAATTATCATTACAGGAGTTGCAATTCGTTACCTGCAGCAAGAAACATAATTAACAAAACCGCGCGTAATGCCCGAATTTCAAGGCTCTCAGCCAGTTACGAACGGTTTTTGTACTTAATCCTACGAATAAATTTGCGACAGAAATTTTACTTGCACCAGGTTTACCCATAAAATCAGCCCGATTGATCCGGCTGCGACATTTGGTCACTGCATGTGCGACGCCAAGTCGCCGCTCTACACTTATTTCAGACTGCAGAGCTGGGTCTCTGTATAAGGATTTCTAGCATGTCCGATTCGGCAGGACTCATCGCCCACAACTGGGGCTTTGCCATCTTCCTCCTGGGTGTCGTCGGCCTGTGCGCCTTCATGCTCGGCCTGTCCAGCCTGCTCGGTAGCAAGGCTTGGGGCCGCGCCAAGAACGAACCCTTCGAATCCGGCATGCTGCCCGTAGGCAGCGCGCGCCTGCGCCTGTCCGCCAAATTCTATCTGGTCGCGATGCTGTTCGTGATCTTCGATATCGAAGCCCTCTTTCTCTTTGCATGGTCTGTGTCCGTCCGCGAAAGCGGCTGGACCGGATTCGTCGAAGCACTCGTTTTCATAGCAATTCTGTTGGCAGGTCTTGTCTACCTATGGCGCGTCGGGGCACTTGATTGGGCTCCCGAAGGTCGCCGCAAGCGGCAAGCGAAGCTGAAACAATGAGGCTTTGGCATGCAATACAATCTCACCAGAATCGATCCGGATGCGCCCAACGAGCAGTACCCGGTCGGTGAACGGGAAACCGTCACCGATCAACTGCTAGAGGACCAGGTCCACAAGAACATCTTCATGGGCAAACTCGAAGATGTGCTGCGTGGTGCGGTCAACTGGGGTCGCAAGAACTCCCTCTGGCCGTACAACTTCGGCCTGTCCTGCTGCTACGTGGAAATGACCACGGCCTTCACGGCACCCCACGACATCGCCCGCTTCGGCGCCGAAGTCATCCGGGCCTCGCCGCGTCAGGCCGACTTCATGGTCATTGCCGGTACCTGCTTCGTGAAGATGGCGCCGATCATCCAGCGCCTGTACGAGCAGATGCTCGAACCAAAATGGGTCATTTCCATGGGTTCGTGCGCCAACTCCGGTGGCATGTACGACATCTACTCGGTCGTTCAGGGGGTCGACAAGTTCCTCCCCGTGGACGTCTATGTGCCTGGCTGCCCGCCACGCCCTGAGGCTTTCCTGCAAGGCTTGATGCTGTTGCAGGAGTCGATCGGCCAAGAACGACGCCCGCTTTCCTGGGTTGTTGGTGATCAAGGTATTTACCGTGCCGAGATGCCAGCCCAGAAAGACCTGCGTCGTGAGCAGCGCATTGCAGTAACCAACCTGCGCAGCCCCGACGAAGTCTGATCCAGCGACCTGCCGCCCGCTCCCGAAGGAGCCGGCGGCCTGGCTTCATTCTTAACGTTGACCCAAAGCGACCGAGACCATGACAGCGGACAACGCTATTTTCATTCCGCCCTACAAGGCTGACGACCAGGATGTGGTCGTCGAACTGAACAACCGTTTTGGCGCCGAAGCATTCGTCGCCCAGGAGACCCGCACCGGCATGCCCGTGCTGTGGGTAAAACGCGCCCAGCTCAAAGAGGTGCTCAGCTTCCTGCGCGGCGTCGCCAAGCCTTACAGCATGCTGTACGACCTGCATGGCGTCGACGAGCGCCTGCGCACCCAGCGCCGTGGTCTGCCAGCCGCCGATTTCAGCGTGTTCTACCACCTGTTGTCGATCGAGCGTAACAGCGATGTGATGATCAAGGTGTCGCTCAGCGAAGGCGACCTGAACCTGCCGACCGTGACGGGCATCTGGCCAAACGCCAACTGGTACGAGCGCGAAGTCTGGGACATGTTCGGCATCGACTTTGCCGGCCACCCGCACCTCAGCCGCATCATGATGCCGCCGACCTGGGAAGGTCACCCGCTGCGCAAGGACTACCCTGCCCGTGCGACCGAGTTCGACCCCTACAGCCTGACCCTGGCCAAGCAGCAGCTTGAAGAGGAATCGGCACGCTTCAACCCGGAAGCCTGGGGCATGAAACGTCAGGGCGCCAACGAGGACTACATGTTCCTCAACCTCGGCCCCAACCACCCTTCGGCGCACGGTGCGTTCCGTATCGTCCTGCAGCTGGACGGTGAAGAAATCGTCGACTGCGTACCGGACATCGGCTACCACCACCGTGGCGCCGAAAAAATGGCCGAGCGCCAGTCCTGGCACAGCTTCATCCCCTATACCGACCGTATCGATTACCTCGGCGGGGTGATGAACAACCTGCCGTACGTGCTTGCGGTAGAGAAGCTGGCCGGCATCAAGGTGCCGCAGAAGGTCGACGTGATTCGCATCATGCTGGCCGAGTTCTTCCGCATCACCAGCCACCTGCTGTTCCTGGGTACCTACATCCAGGACGTCGGCGCCATGACCCCGGTGTTCTTCACCTTCACCGACCGCCAGCGCGCCTACACCGTGATCGAAGCGATCACCGGTTTCCGCCTGCACCCGGCCTGGTACCGCATCGGTGGCGTCGCCCACGACCTGCCACGTGGCTGGGACAAGCTGGTCAAGGACTTTGTCGAGTGGCTGCCCAAGCGCCTCGACGAATACACCAAGGCCGCCCTGCAAAACAGCATCCTCAAGGGCCGTACCATCGGCGTTGCCGCGTACAACACCAAGGAAGCGCTGGAATGGGGCACCACCGGTGCCGGCTTGCGTGCCACCGGTTGCAACTTCGACCTGCGTAAAGCCCGTCCTTACTCCGGCTACGAAAACTTCGAGTTCGAAGTACCGCTGGCCCACAACGGCGATGCCTACGATCGCTGCATGGTCCGTGTCGAGGAGATGCGTCAGAGTATCCGCATCATCGACCAGTGCCTGCGCAACATGCCGGAAGGCCCGTACAAGGCGGATCACCCGCTGACCACGCCGCCGCCGAAAGAGCGCACCCTGCAGCACATCGAAACCCTGATCACGCACTTCCTGCAAGTCTCGTGGGGCCCGGTCATGCCGGCCAACGAGTCGTTCCAGATGATCGAAGCGACCAAGGGCATCAACAGTTACTACCTGACGAGCGATGGCGGCACCATGAGCTACCGCACCCGGATCCGCACCCCGAGCTACCCGCACCTGCAGCAGATCCCTTCGGTGATCAAAGGCAGCATGGTTGCCGACCTCATTGCGTACCTGGGCAGTATCGACTTCGTTATGGCTGACGTGGACCGCTAAGCATGAACAGCACGCTTATCCAGACAGACCGTTTCGCCCTGAGCGAAACCGAGCGCTCGGCCATCGAGCACGAAATGCATCACTACGAGGACCCGCGCGCGGCGTCCATCGAAGCCCTGAAGATCGTCCAGAAGGAGCGTGGCTGGGTGCCGGACGGCGCCATTTACGCCATCGGCGAAGTGCTGGGCATTCCGGCCAGCGACGTCGAGGGTGTCGCCACCTTCTACAGCCAGATCTTCCGCCAACCGGTCGGCCGCCACATCATCCGCGTGTGCGACAGCATGGTCTGCTACATCGGCGGCCATGAGTCGGTCGTCAGCCAGATCCAGAGCGAGCTGGGCATCGGCCTCGGCCAGACCACCGCCGACGGCCGTTTCACCCTGCTGCCCGTGTGCTGCCTGGGCAACTGCGACAAGGCCCCGGCACTGATGATCGACGACGACACCTTCGGTGACGTGCAGCCGGCTGGCGTTTCCAAACTGCTGGAGGGTTACGTATGACCATTACTTCCTTCGGCCCGGCCAACCGCATCGCGCGCTCGGCCGAAACCCACCCGCTGACCTGGCGCCTGCGTGACGACGGCGAGCCGGTCTGGCTGGCCGAGTACGAATCGAAGAACGGCTACGCCGCAGCCCGCAAGGCGCTGGCGCAGATGTCCGCCGACGACATCGTGCAGAGCGTCAAGGACTCCGGCCTCAAAGGCCGTGGCGGCGCAGGCTTCCCCACTGGCGTGAAGTGGGGCCTGATGCCCAAAGACGAATCCATGAACATCCGCTACCTGCTGTGCAACGCGGACGAGATGGAGCCGAACACCTGGAAGGACCGCATGCTGATGGAGCAACAGCCCCATCTGCTGGTCGAGGGCATGCTGATCAGCGCCCGCGCCCTCAAGGCCTACCGCGGCTACATCTTCCTGCGTGGCGAATACACCACCGCAGCGAAAAACCTCAACCGCGCCATCGACGAAGCCAAGGCCGCCGGCCTGCTGGGCAAGAACATCCTGGGCAGCGGTTTCGATTTCGAGCTGTTCGTGCACACCGGCGCCGGCCGCTACATCTGCGGTGAAGAAACCGCGCTGATCAACTCGCTGGAAGGCCGCCGCGCCAACCCGCGCTCCAAGCCGCCCTTCCCTGCCGCCGTTGGCGTGTGGGGCAAGCCGACGTGCGTGAACAACGTCGAAACCCTGTGCAACGTCCCGGCCATCGTCGCCAACGGCAACGACTGGTACAAGTCGCTGGCCCGCGAAGGCAGCGAAGACCATGGCACCAAGCTGATGGGCTTCTCCGGCAAGGTAAAGAACCCAGGCCTGTGGGAACTGCCATTTGGCGTTACCGCACGCGAATTGTTCGAAGACTACGCCGGTGGCATGCGTGATGGCTTCAAGCTCAAGTGCTGGCAGCCAGGCGGCGCCGGTACCGGCTTCCTGCTGCCCGAGCACCTTGATGCACAAATGTACGCCGGTGGCATCGCCAAGGTCGGCACCCGTATGGGCACCGGCCTGGCCATGGCGGTCGACGACAGCATCAACATGGTGTCGCTGCTGCGCAACATGGAAGAGTTCTTCGCCCGCGAATCGTGCGGCTGGTGCACCCCATGCCGTGACGGCCTGCCGTGGAGCGTGAAGATGCTGCGCGCACTGGAAAACGGCCAAGGCCGCGCCGAGGACATCGAGACGCTGCTGGGACTGGTCAACTTCCTCGGCCCGGGCCGTACCTTCTGTGCTCACGCACCGGGTGCCGTCGAGCCGCTGGGCAGTGCCATCAAATACTTCCGCTCGGAGTTCGAGGCCGGTGTGGCGCCAGAAAGCGCTGCCACCCTGCGCCCCGACCTGGCGAAGCCGATCGTGGTCGGCGCATAACAAGATGATTAGGCGGGTGGTCCGTGCCACTCGCCAGCTTACCGGCAGGCCCGAGCAATCGAGGCGTGTCGCAAGCTCACCGATTTCCATTAGCCACGCCCGCTCACGCGGGCCAACGAAGAACTTTGAACAATGGCCACTATCCACGTAGACGGCAAAGCGCTCGAAGTCAACGGTGCAGACAACCTGTTACAGGCATGTCTGTCGCTCGGCCTCGACATCCCTTATTTCTGCTGGCACCCGGCGCTTGGTAGCGTTGGCGCCTGCCGGCAATGCGCAGTCAAGCAGTACACCGACGAGAACGACACCCGTGGTCGTATCGTCATGTCCTGCATGACCCCTGCTTCCGACGGCACCTGGATTTCCATCGACGATGAAGAGTCGAAGGCGTTCCGCGCCAGCGTCGTCGAATGGCTGATGACCAACCACCCGCACGACTGCCCGGTGTGCGAGGAAGGCGGTCACTGCCACCTGCAGGACATGACGGTAATGACCGGCCACAACGAGCGCCGCTACCGTTTCACCAAGCGTACCCACCAGAACCAGGACCTCGGCCCGTTCATCGCCCATGAGATGAACCGCTGCATCGCCTGCTACCGCTGCGTGCGCTATTACAAGGACTACGCCGGTGGTACCGACCTGGGCGTCTACGGCGCCCACGACAACGTGTACTTCGGCCGCGTCGAAGACGGTGTGCTGGAAAGCGAGTTCTCCGGCAACCTGACCGAGGTCTGCCCGACCGGCGTATTCACCGACAAGACCCACTCCGAGCGCTACAACCGCAAGTGGGACATGCAGTTTGCCCCGAGCATCTGCCATGGCTGCTCCAGCGGCTGCAACATCAGCCCGGGCGAGCGCTACGGCGAACTGCGCCGTATCGAAAACCGCTTCAACGGTTCGGTCAACCAGTACTTCCTGTGCGACCGCGGCCGCTTCGGCTACGGCTACGTCAATCGCAAGGACCGCCCACGCCAGCCACAACTGGCCGACGGTACCAAGCTGGGCCTGGACGCCGCCCTGGACAAGGCCGCCGACCTGCTGCGCGGCCGTACCATCGTCGGTATCGGCTCGCCACGCGCCAGCCTCGAAAGCAACTACGGCCTGCGTGAGCTGGTCGGCGCCGAGTACTTCTACTCGGGCATGGAAGCGGGCGAACTGGCCCGCGTACGCCTGGCCCTGAACGTGCTGAACAACAGCCCGCTGCCCGTGCCGACCCTGCGCGACATCGAAGACCACGACGCCGTGTTCGTGCTCGGTGAAGACCTGACCCAGACCGCTGCCCGCGTTGCCCTGGCCGTGCGCCAGGCCACCAAAGGCAAGGCCGAGGCCATGGCCGAAGCAATGAAAGTGCAGCCTTGGCTCGACGCTGCCGTGAAGAACATCGGCCAGCACGCGCTGTACCCGCTGTTCATCGCGTCCCTGGCGGAAACCAAGCTGGACGACGTCGCCGAAGAGTGCGTACACGCCGCGCCGGCCGACCTGGCCCGCATCGGTTTCGCCGTGGCCCACGCCATCGACCCGAGCGCCCCTGCCGTCGCCGGCCTGGACGACGAAGCCAAGGCCCTGGCCCAGCGCATCGCCGACGCCCTGGTTGCCGCCAAGCGCCCACTGGTCGTTGCCGGTACGTCGCTGGCCGACCCAGCGCTGATCGAAGCCGCCGCTAACATCGCCAAGGCCCTGAAGCTGCGCGAGAAAAACGGCTCGCTGAGCCTGGTGGTACCTGAGGCCAACAGCCTCGGCCTGGCCATGCTCGGTGGCGAGTCGGTCGATGCCGCGCTGGACGCAGTCATCAGCGGCAAAGCTGACGCCATCGTCGTGCTGGAAAACGACCTGTACGCCCGCGTACCGGCCGCCAAGGTCGATGCAGCCCTGGCTGCAGCCAAGGTGGTGATCGTTGCCGACCACTCCAAAACCGCCACCGTCGACCGCGCCCACCTGGTGCTGCCGGCCGCCTCGTTCGCCGAGGGTGACGGTACCCTGGTCAGCCAGGAAGGCCGTGCCCAGCGCTTCTTCCAGGTGTTCGACCCGCAGTATCTGGACAGCAGCATCCAGATCCACGAAGGCTGGCGCTGGATGCACGCCCTGCGTGCCACCCTGCTGAACAAGCCGGTCGACTGGACCCAGCTGGACCACGTCACCAGCGCCTGCGCCGAAGCCGCCCCGCAACTGGCCGGCATCGTCAACGCCGCGCCAAGCGCTGCGTTCCGCATCAAGGGCATGAAGCTGGCCCGTGAGCCGCTGCGCTACTCCGGCCGTACCGCCATGCGTGCCAACATCAGCGTGCACGAGCCGCGCACCCCGCAAGACAAGGACACCGCGTTCGCCTTCTCCATGGAAGGCTACTCGGGTTCGGCCGAACCGCGCCAGCAGGTGCCGTTCGCCTGGTCGCCGGGCTGGAACTCCCCACAAGCCTGGAACAAGTTTCAGGACGAGGTCGGTGGCCACCTGCGTGCCGGTGACCCAGGCGTACGCCTGATCGAATCGCAAGGCGACCGCCTGAACTGGTTCAACGCCATTCCGGGGGCCTTCAACCCGGCCCGTGGTACCTGGACTGCCGTACCGTTCTTCCACCTGTTCGGCAGCGAAGAAAGCTCCTCGCGCGCCGCCCCGGTTCAAGAACGCATCCCGGCTGCCTACGTGGCCCTGGCCAAGTCCGAAGCCGACCGCCTGGGCGTCAACGAGGGTGCCCTGCTGAGCCTGAACGTCGCCGGTGTGGCCCTGCGCCTGCCGCTGCGTATCAATGAAGAGCTGGGCGCTGGCCTGGTCGCGCTGCCGAAAGGCCTGGCTGGCATTCCGCCTGCCATCTTCGGTGCATCCGTCGAAGGTCTGCAGGAGGCAGCACAATGAGCTGGTTCACCCCCGAAGTGATCGATGTGATCCTCACCGTGCTGCGGGCCATCGTGGTCCTGCTCGCCGTGGTGGTCTGCGGTGCGCTGCTCAGCTTCGTCGAGCGCCGCCTGCTGGGCTGGTGGCAGGACCGCTACGGTCCGAACCGCGTCGGCCCGTTCGGCATGTTCCAGATCGCTGCCGACATGCTGAAGATGTTCTTCAAGGAAGACTGGAACCCACCCTTCGTCGACCGCGTGATCTTCACTCTGGCACCGGTAGTGGCCATGAGCGCCCTGCTGATCGCCTTCGTGGTCATCCCGATCACCCCGACCTGGGGCGTTGCCGACCTGAACATCGGCCTGCTGTTCTTCTTCGCCATGGCCGGCCTGTCGGTCTACGCGGTGCTGTTCGCCGGCTGGTCGTCGAACAACAAGTACGCCCTGCTGGGCAGCTTGCGTGCTTCGGCACAGACCGTGTCGTACGAGGTGTTCCTGGGCCTGGCGCTGATGGGCGTGGTGGTGCAGGTGGGCTCGTTCAACATGCGCGACATCGTTGAGTACCAGGCGCAGAACCTGTGGTTCATCATTCCGCAGTTCTTCGGCTTCTGTACCTTCTTCATCGCTGGCGTCGCCGTGACTCACCGTCACCCGTTCGACCAGCCAGAAGCAGAACAGGAACTGGCCGACGGCTACCACATCGAGTATGCCGGCATGAAGTGGGGCATGTTCTTCGTCGGTGAGTACATCGGCATCATCCTCATCTCGGCGCTGCTGGTAACCCTGTTCTTCGGCGGCTGGCACGGCCCGTTCGGCATCCTGCCGCAACTGTCGTTCCTGTGGTTCGCCCTGAAGACCGCGTTCTTCATCATGCTGTTCATCCTGCTGCGCGCCTCGATCCCGCGCCCACGCTATGACCAGGTGATGGACTTCAGCTGGAAGTTCTGCCTGCCGCTGACCCTGATCAATTTGCTGGTGACCGCTGCGATCGTGCTCTACAACACGCCAGCCGTCGCGGCCCAGTGAGGATTTGACCCATGTTCAAGTATATCGGCGACATCGTTAAGGGCACCGGCACCCAGCTGCGCAGCCTGGCAATGGTGTTCTCCCACGGGTTCCGCAAGCGCGACACCCTGCAGTACCCCGAAGAACCCGTGTACCTGCCGCCGCGCTACCGCGGCCGCATCGTCCTCACCCGCGACCCCGATGGCGAGGAGCGCTGCGTAGCGTGCAACCTCTGCGCGGTGGCCTGCCCGGTTGGCTGCATTTCGCTGCAGAAGGCCGAGACAGAGGACGGCCGCTGGTACCCGGAGTTCTTCCGCATCAACTTCTCGCGTTGCATTTTCTGCGGCCTGTGTGAAGAAGCGTGCCCGACCACCGCGATCCAGCTGACTCCGGATTTCGAAATGGCCGAGTTCAAGCGTCAGGACCTGGTGTACGAGAAAGAAGATCTGCTGATCTCCGGCCCCGGCAAGAACCCTGACTACAACTTCTACCGTGTTGCGGGTATGGCAATCGCTGGCAAGCCGAAGGGCTCTGCACAGAACGAAGCCGAGCCGATCAACGTGAAGAGCTTGCTCCCATAAGGACAGAAAGATGGAATTCGCTTTCTACTTCGCATCCGGGATCGCCGTGGTCTCCACCCTTCGGGTGGTAACTGGCACCAACCCCGTGCACGCCTTGCTTTACCTGATCATTTCGCTGATTTCCGTGGCCATGATCTTCTTCGCCCTGGGTGCGCCGTTTGCCGGCGCCCTGGAAGTGATCGCCTACGCCGGCGCCATCATGGTGCTGTTCGTGTTCGTGGTGATGATGCTCAACCTCGGGCCGGCTTCGATCGCCCAGGAACGGGGCTGGCTCAAGCCCGGTATCTGGGCAGGGCCGGTGATCCTCGGCACCCTGCTGCTGGCGGAGCTGCTGTACGTCCTGTTCGTCGCCCCGAGCGGCGCCGGCATCAGCGGTACCACCGTGGGCCCGAAAGCCGTGGGCATCAGCCTGTTCGGCCCGTACCTGCTGGTGGTCGAACTGGCGTCGATGCTGCTGCTGGCTGCAGCCGTCACCGCCTTCCACCTGGGCCGCAACGAGGCGAAGGAGTAAATCATGGGTGCTATCCCTCTCGAGCATGGTCTGGCGGTCGCCGGCATCCTGTTCTGCTTAGGTCTGGTTGGCCTGATGGTCCGCCGCAACATCCTCTTCGTGCTCATGAGCCTGGAAGTCATGATGAACGCCTCTGCCCTGGCGTTCGTCGTCGCCGGTGCCCGTTGGGTCCAGCCCGACGGCCAGGTGATGTTCATTCTGGTGATCAGCCTGGCAGCCGCCGAGGCCAGCATTGGCCTGGCCATCCTGCTGCAGCTGTATCGCCGCTTCCACACTCTCGACATCGATGCTGCCAGTGAGATGCGCGGATGAACCTTCTCTTCCTGACTTTCGTCTTTCCCCTCATCGGCTTCCTGCTGCTGTCGTTCTCGCGCGGACGGTTCTCGGAGAACCTGTCCGCCCTGATCGGCGTCGGCTCGGTAGGCCTGTCGGCCGCCACGGCCGCTTACGTCATCTGGCAGTTCAACGTCGCCCCGCCTGAGGGCGGCGCGTACAGCCAGCTGCTGTGGCAGTGGATGTCGGTGGACGGCTTCGCGCCGAACTTCACCCTGTACCTGGACGGCCTGTCGGTCACCATGCTCGGTGTGGTGACCGGTGTCGGCTTCCTGATCCACCTGTTCGCATCCTGGTACATGCGTGGCGAAGCCGGCTACTCGCGCTTCTTCTCGTACACCAACCTGTTCATCGCCAGCATGCTGTTCCTGATCCTTGGCGATAACCTGCTGTTCATCTACTTCGGCTGGGAAGGCGTGGGCCTGTGCTCGTACCTGTTGATCGGTTTCTACTACAGCAACCGCAACAACGGTAACGCGGCACTCAAGGCATTCATCGTCACCCGTATCGGCGACGTGTTCATGGCCATCGGCCTGTTCATCCTGTTTGCCCAGCTGGGCACCCTGAACGTGCAGGAACTGCTGGTGCTGGCACCGCAGAAGTTCCAGGCTGGCGACACCTGGATGGTGCTGGCCACGCTGATGCTGCTGGGTGGTGCGGTCGGTAAATCGGCACAGCTGCCACTGCAGACCTGGCTGGCCGACGCCATGGCGGGCCCGACTCCGGTTTCGGCACTGATCCACGCCGCAACCATGGTGACCGCGGGCGTGTACCTGATCGCCCGTACCAACGGCCTGTTCCTGCTGGCGCCGGACATCCTGCACCTTGTAGGTGTGGTCGGTGGCGTGACCCTGGTACTGGCAGGCTTCGCTGCGCTGGTACAGACCGATATCAAGCGTATCCTCGCCTACTCGACCATGAGCCAGATCGGCTACATGTTCCTGGCCCTGGGCGTGGGTGCCTGGGACGCGGCGATCTTCCACCTGATGACCCACGCCTTCTTCAAGGCCCTGCTGTTCCTTGCCTCCGGTGCGGTGATCGTTGCCTGCCACCACGAGCAGAACATCTTCAAGATGGGCGGCCTGTGGAAGAAGCTGCCGCTGGCCTACGCCAGCTTCGTGGTCGGTGGTGCGGCACTGGCGGCCCTGCCGATCGTGACCGTAGGCTTCTACTCCAAAGACGAGATCCTCTGGGAAGCCTTCGCCAGCGGCAACACCGGCCTGCTGTATGCCGGCCTGGTAGGCGCGTTCATGACCTCGCTGTACACCTTCCGCCTGATCTTCATCGCCTTCCATGGCGAAGCCAAGACCGAAGCCCACGCGGGCCACGGCATCAGCCACTGGCTGCCGCTGGGCGTGCTGATCGTGCTGTCGACCTTCGTCGGCGCCTGGATCACCCCGCCGCTGGCCGGTGTGCTGCCAGAAAGCGCCGGCCATGCCGGTGGCGAAGCCAAGCACGCGCTGGAGATCACCTCGGGTGCCATCGCCATCGCCGGTATCCTGCTGGCCGCCCTGCTGTTCCTGGGCAAGCGCCGCTTCGTCAGCGCCGTCGCCAACAGTGGCATCGGTCGCGTCCTGTCGGCCTGGTGGTTCGCTGCCTGGGGCTTCGACTGGATCTACGACAAGCTTTTCGTCAAACCGTACCTGCTGATCAGCCACATCCTGCGCAAGGACCCGGTTGACCGCACCATCGGCCTGATTCCTCGGATGGCGCGTGGTGGCCACGTGGCCATGAGCAAGACCGAGACTGGCCAACTGCGCTGGTACACCGCCTCTATCGCCGTGGGTGCCGTGCTGGTGCTCGGTGCCGTGGTAGTGGCTGCGGTATGACTATGAATCTTGCGACTTTGCCAAAGGAAACCAACCCGTCATGATTTTGCCTTGGCTGATCCTGATCCCCTTCATCGGCGGCTTCCTGTGCTGGCTGGGTGAGCGCTTCGGCGCCACCCTGCCGCGCTGGATCGCGCTGCTTACCATGTCCCTGCTGCTTGGCATCGGCCTGTGGCTGTGGGGTACCGGCGACTACACCCTTGCTCCCGCCCCGGGCGCCGAACCGGCCTGGGCCCTGGAATACAAAGTCCAGTGGATCCAGCGCTTCGGCATCAGCATCCATCTGGCCCTTGATGGCCTGTCGCTGCTGATGATCCTGCTCACCGGCCTGCTCGGTGTGCTGTCGGTACTGTGTTCCTGGAAAGAGATCCAGCGCCACGTCGGCTTCTTCCACCTCAACCTGATGTGGATCCTCGGCGGCGTGGTCGGTGTGTTCCTGGCCCTGGACCTGTTCCTGTTCTTCTTCTTCTGGGAAATGATGCTGGTGCCGATGTACTTCCTCATCGCGCTCTGGGGTCACAGCTCGGCAGACGGCAAGAAGACCCGGATCTACGCGGCGACCAAGTTCTTCATCTTCACCCAGGCCAGCGGCCTGATCATGCTGGTGGCGATCCTGGGCCTGGTGCTGGTCAACTACAACACCACTGGCGTGCTCACCTTCAACTACAGCGACCTGCTCAAGGCCGAGCTGCCTGCCGGTGTCGAGTACGTGCTGATGCTGGGCTTCTTCATCGCCTTCGCGGTGAAGCTGCCGGTGGTGCCGTTCCACTCCTGGCTGCCTGACGCTCACGCCCAGGCACCGACCGCAGGCTCGGTGGACCTGGCGGGTATCTTGCTGAAGACAGCGGCCTACGGCCTGCTGCGCTTCGCCCTGCCGCTGTTCCCGAACGCCTCGGCCGAGTTCGCGCCGATCGCCATGACCCTGGGCCTGATCGGTATCTTCTACGGTGCCTTCCTGGCCTTCGCACAAACCGACATCAAGCGCCTGATCGCCTTCTCCAGCGTCTCGCACATGGGCTTCGTGCTGATCGGTATCTACTCCGGCAGCCAGCAGGCCCTGCAAGGTGCGGTGATCCAGATGCTGGCCCACGGCCTGTCGGCTGCGGCACTGTTCATCCTGTCCGGCCAGCTGTACGAGCGCCTGCACACCCGTGACATGCGCCAGATGGGTGGCCTGTGGCACCGCATCGCTTACCTGCCGGCCATCAGCCTGTTCTTCGCAGCGGCATCGCTGGGCCTGCCAGGCACCGGCAACTTCGTCGGCGAGTTCCTGATCCTGATCGGCAGCTTCGTGCATGTACCGTGGATCACCGTGATTGCCACCACCGGCCTGGTGTTCGGTTCGGTGTACTCGCTGATCATGATCCACCGCGCCTACTTCGGCCCGGCCAAGACCGACACCGTGCTGGCCGGCATGGACGGTCGCGAACTGATCATGGTTCTGGGTCTGGCGGTATTGCTGATCCTGCTGGGCGTGTATCCGCAGCCGTTCCTCGACACCTCTGCCGCCACCATGAGTGGTGTGCAGCAGTGGCTCGGATCCGCTTTCACTCAACTCGCTTCGGCCCGGTAAGAGCGCTATGGAATTCACCACTCAACACTTCATCGCATTGGCGCCGATGCTGATCACCACCATCACCACGGTGGTGGTGATGCTGGCGATCGCCTGGAAGCGCAACCACTCGCAGACCTTCCTGCTGTCCACCGTGGGCCTGAACCTGGCCCTGCTGTCGCTCCTGCCGGCGCTTAAGGTCGCGCCGCTGGCGGTCACCTCGCTGATCACCATCGACAAATTCGCCTGCCTGTACATGGCGATCATCCTCATCGCGACGCTGGCCTGCGTCACCCTTGCCCACGCCTACCTCGGCGAGGGCTCCAAGGGTTTCCCGGGCAACCGTGAAGAACTGTACCTGTTGCTGCTGATGTCGGCCCTCGGTGGCCTGGTGCTGGTCAGCGCCAACCACCTGGCCGGCCTGTTCATCGGCCTGGAGCTGCTGTCGGTACCGGTCTACGGCCTGGTGGCGTATGCCTTCTTCAACAAGCGATCGCTGGAAGCCGGCATCAAGTACATGGTGCTGTCGGCCGCAGGCTCGGCTTTCCTGCTGTTCGGCATGGCCCTGCTGTACGCCGACGCCGGCAGCCTGAGCTTCGACCAGATCGGCAAAGCCCTGGCTACCACCAGCATGCCAAGCCTGGTGGCCCAGCTGGGCCTGGGCATGATGCTGGTCGGCCTGGCCTTCAAGCTGTCGCTGGTGCCGTTCCATCTGTGGACCCCGGACGTGTACGAAGGCGCTCCGGCGCCGGTCGCCGCGTTCCTGGCAACCGCCAGCAAGGTGGCAGTATTCGCCGTTGTCGTACGCCTGTTCATGCTCTCCCCTGCTGCCAGCAGCGGCGTGCTCAGCACCGTACTGGCGGTGATTGCCGTAGCCTCGATCCTGATTGGTAACCTGCTGGCGCTGACCCAGAGCAACCTCAAGCGTCTGCTGGGTTACTCGTCCATCGCCCACTTCGGTTACCTGGTCATCGCGTTGGTCGCCAGCAAGGGCCTGGCCCTGGAAGCCATGGGCGTTTACCTGGTCACCTACGTGATCACCAGCCTGGGCGCCTTCGGCGTCATCACCCTGATGTCCTCGCCATACGGCGGCCGTGACGCCGATGCCCTGTACGAGTACCGCGGCCTGTTCTGGCGCCGCCCGTACCTGACAGCGGTACTGACCGTGATGATGCTGTCGCTGGCGGGTATCCCGCTGACCGCCGGCTTCATCGGCAAGTTCTACATCATCGCTACCGGCGTCGAATCGCACCTGTGGTGGTTGGTCGGTGCGCTGGTGATCGGTAGCGCCATCGGCGTGTACTATTACCTGCGCGTCATGGTTACCCTGTACCTGGTCGAGCCGAATCTGCGTCGTCACGACGCCCCGCTGAAGTGGGAACAGCGCACCGGCGGCGTCATGCTGCTGGCTATCGCCATTCTCGCTTTCGTACTGGGTGTGTACCCGCAGCCCCTGCTGGAAATGGTTCAGCAAGCGGGCCTGCAACTGATCGGTTGATCACCCCGGCAGCCCCGGTAACAGAAAACACCCCGCCTAGGCGGGGTGTTTTTTTATCTGCACGTTTTGCTACCTGCGCCCACGGGTGCCTCACTCACTCGGGCAGCCCTGACCTGCGCCCGGCAAGGCGGCCTTGCGCAAATCACCATTGGCCGAAGGCAGGTACACTTCCGGGTTGGGCATGCCGCTGGGGGAGAGTTCATGGGTCATTTCGAATTCGGCGCGCACTGACCAGCCACACGCCTCGGTGGTGCATTGCAAATAAGCGATTCGCAGGAAAATATGGCGCCCTTCGCTAGTACGTATGCGCATCCGGCTGTGGCAATGCGGGCAAACCAGCTTGTAAGTACTCACGGCAAGTACCTGCTAGCATTGCCCAGGCTAGCCTGTGTATCAGTATTGGCTGCAACTGTGGGTGTATTCTTCAATTTGATGGTTCTCATTGCAGAAGTGCTCCTTAAAACGCAGGGCTGTATTCATAACGAGTAGTTTAAGCCCATGGAATATCATTAAACCAGTCATGGATATTTGTTATGAGTACTCACATACTTGCTGAGGTGCTCACCCGCCTTAAGCTTCTCACTGGCGCAAACACTGATGCCGAGCTGTCACGTGCACTGTCGGTCAGCCCGCAAACGCTGAGCAGCTGGAAGGTTCGCGAAAGCATTCCTTACTCACTTTGCATAGACATCGCCAAAAAGCATGCATGCTCACTGGACTGGCTATTGCTGGGTCAAGCCGAGCACATCGCCGCCGACCCAGGTGATGCGGGCTGGGAGTGCGAAATGCTCGAACGGCTGCGCACGCTCTCGCACAGCGATCGCCAGGCCATCCTGCTGTTCATCAAGGACAAACAGCGCATCCAGCAGTTGGAACAGCAACTGAGCGAGCTCGGCGGCGCAACCAGTGGCTAACCCCGACGGCGCCAGCGCTGGATGAGTTCGCGTGGGTCGAGTGTATCCAGCCAGACCATGACCTTGAGGCTGATGGGGATCACCACCACAGCGGCCACGAATGCCGCCATGCCCCGGGTCAGTAATGGCACCAATGACGAAACCAGTGGCTCGAACAAATGGCCCACGCCCACGGTCACGAATAGCAGCAGCAGTTTCTTGGCCAGTGTCAGGCGCCTGGCCTCACTGGTGATCAATCGATCGCGTGCCGCGCTCACCAACAATGCTCCCAGCAGCGCGGCGAACAGCACATCGCCATCCACGCCCAGGAACGTCACCAATGCCGGGGCCAGGTGGTCGAAAACAGTTCGCTCAGGCATGCACTTGCCCTCCGCGCGGAACAGGCGGGCAGGCGGTTGAACCCAGGCTGTACATGACCGCCGCTTCGACAAAACGGATGTAGCACACCTGCAAGGCACGCCCATGATCATGCCCGGCCACATCCTCGAGCCGCTTGTAGCCCCGCTCTCGCAGCACTGACCGCCAGCGGGCGAATTCGCGTGCTGCCTCGATAGCAGCGCAGCGCGCGGCCACTTCCAAAGCAGCATCACTGACAGCCCGCGGCAGTTGCAGATGCTCACGCAAACTGCCCAAATCCACTCGCGGCCAGAACGGGTCATGGCAATCGACAAAGCGCGGTAGCCGAGGATCGTTGCTCATGCTCTACCCCCCTTACTGCTCGGCCAGCATGCCGTAGCGAATGGCCTTGATCACAGCTGCCACCCGGGTAGGCACTTCAAATTTGCGCAGGATGTTGGACACGTGAAAGTTGACCGTCGACTCCTTGCATTCAAGGATCTGGCCGATCTCCCACGAGCTCTTGCCATAAGCACACCACAACAGCACTTGCTGTTCACGTGGCGTCAGGCGAACCGGGGCGTCCGCCAAGGGTTGCTGCGAGTGTCGAGCGTTGTCAGTCATGTTTGAACTCCACGGGTGATTGAGCGAGGCATTACTGCCTACCTGCAGTCACCTTACGAAGCACAGGCCACCCACCTCCACCGCCGTGGTTTGTAAAGAACTTTCGTACAAGACCGTATGACGAAGGTTACGCACGATTTGCTGACTTTCTGCGTGCTCCAAGCCGCATTTCGCTCGTCTCAACGCCGTTGTCCATTCGCCTTTCGCCTGGAGTCGTACAATGCGTTCCGATTTACCCCTCTCGTCCTGCCTCGGTCTGCTGGCGGCCTTGGCTGCTACTCAGCCCGCTCTGGGGGCATCCTCGGTCGAATTGGGCCGAGTGCTGATCACCGATGAGGAGCAGAACGAGCTGACGGCAGCCAGCGAGCGCCTGCGTGAAATACCGGGGGCCAGCAACCTGGTGGACATGCAGCGCGTGGGGCAAGGCCGGGTGGCCAGCAACCAGGACGTGCTGGCCTATCAGCCTGGGGTGTTCGCCCAATCGGCAGGCAACGACGGCATCAAGCTGTCGATACGCGGCTCGGGCCTCAACCGCGCGCCGGGGGCGCACGGTTCCGGCGTTTACACGATGTTCGACGGCCTGCCGCTGACCGGCCCGGGCGGCACGCCTTACGAATTGTTCGAATCGCTGTGGCTGAGCCGTGCCGAAGTGCTGCGTGGCGCCAATGGCTTTGACCAAGGCTCCCTGGCCTTGGGCGGTGCCATCAACTACGTCACCCACACCGGCTACGAGGCGCCTGCACTGCAAGTACGCTACGAGGTCGGTAGCCGCGGCTACCAGCATCGGCACATCAGTTCGGGCCAGGTGCTGGGCAATCTCGACTATTACGTGGCCCTGACCGACTCGGAATATGACGGCTACCAGGCGCACAGCAGCGGCAGCGCCAAGGGCATTGCCGCCAATGTCGGTTACCGCTTCAACCCCGACCTGGAAACCCGCTTCTACCTGCGCTACCGGGAAACTGAAAACGAACTGCCTGGGCGCCTGACCAAAGACCAGATCAAGCACCACCCACGCGCGGCCAACCCCAACTATCTGGCACGCGACGACAGCCGCCCGCAACCAGGCAGCACCTGGGTGGGCAACAAGACCACCTTCTACCTCGACGACGAGGCGCGCCTGGAAGCCGGCGTGGTCTATCACGACTACCCGATGGACCTGCGCGAAGGCCCCATGCGCCTGAAGGTCGCCTATACCGATGTCAGCGGTACGCTGAACTATTTCCGCCGCGACACACTGTTCGGGCGCGAGAGCAAGACCACCGTCGGTTGGCGTACCACCAAGCACCTGCCCAACAGCGGCGCTTCGCAATTTACCCGCAATGGCGATGTGTTCGGCGAGCGCACCCGTGACTTCACCTACCAGGGCTCGGACACCGTGCTGCATGTTGGCAACGATCTGGAACTGGTCCCCAACCTGTGGCTGAGCACCGGCCTGGCCATGGTCTACACACGCCGCGAAAGTGACGTGACCTACCCCGCTGAAGGCGGCAAGGTGAGCATGCATGACTGGGACTATGCCCCCCGCCTGGGGCTGCGCTACGACATCCGCCCGGACTTGCAGGTGTACGGCAACCTGAGCCGCTCGGTAGAGCCGCCACACCCGTGGTCGCTGATCTGGAGCGCGCCCAGCACAGGCGGCAAGCAGATCCAGCCGATCGAGATGCAGAACCAGACAGCCACCACCCTGGAACTGGGCGCCCGTGGAGACTCGGCGCTCGGCCGCTGGGACCTGGCCTGGTACTACTCGCAAGTGCGCCACGAACTGCTGGCCGTTGAGGTAGTGCCGAATTTCACCTCGGAATTCAACGCCAGCGCTACCGTGCACCAAGGCGTGGAAGCCGGCCTCGACAGCACCCTGTGGGAACGCGCGGGCACTGGCAAGCTGAGCTTGCGCCAGGCCTACACCTTCAGCGACTTCCACTACCGTGATGACGACACGTTTGGCGACAACCGTCTGCCCGGCATCCCCATGCACTACTACCAGGCCGAGCTGCGCTATGACTGGCCGAGCGGCTTCTATGCCGGGGTCAACACACAAATGGCTTCGAAGGTGCAGGTGGACTACGCCAATAGCTACCACGCCGATGAATATGCCTTGCTCGGCGCACGCGTTGGCTGGGACTCACCGAAACAGGACTGGCAGACCTGGCTGGACCTGCGCAACCTGACCAACCAGCGCTATGCAGCGACCGTGACGCCGGCCTACAACGACGCTGGCCAGGACAATGCCCGTTCGACACCGGGCGAAGGGTTTGGCGTATACGCGGGGGTTTCCTACAGCTTCCGCTGACGGGTAGGCGCGGGGGTTGACCCCCCTGGGGCCGCCAAATAAAAGACGCAGGAGCGGGGAGAACCCCCCCCACACACCGGGGGGGGACACGAG